>JBILMY010000187.1:0-2716 GCA_044375265.1 Gammaproteobacteria bacterium
TCTTATCAATGACTCCTTAAACTTTAATGATAAGTTACTCAATTACCTTCTATGGTACAATTCTACTAGACCTCATTGGGGATTAAATTTACTTTCTCCAATTCAGTTCCTTAACAACAAACATCAGTGCAATATGTACTGGCCCAATACACCACCAGCAGCCCGCAATATATTGCGCATGCAGAATCAGTGACGCAATCAGTGGAACTCAAAGGTGTAGAGTTGATGGGCGCTAAAACTGTTCCTGTAAGTGTTAAAAAAGCGTATCAGCCCTATATTGGCAAGCTTATGTCATTCCAAGATATTCAACGCTTAGCTCTTCATATTGAAATGGCCTATCGCAGTGAAGGCTATATTTTGGTGCAAGTGATTTTACCGCCCCAAGAAATTACTTTAAAAACTGGTTATATTCGCTTTCAAGTGGTGAGTGGGAAAATCAACCGTGTGATCTTTATCGGCGATGCACCAGGGGGCGCAGCAGCGCAATTAGAAGCGTATGCAAAAACGATCGAAGTACAAGATCCGATTTCTTATCACAGTATCGACCGGTTTTTAATTTTAGCCAATAATTTACCTGGTATTGATGTGTCAGCCACGTTAATTGCCGATAAAAATGTCTCAGGGGCGGCAGATTTAGTGGTACGCATTAAACGCGGCAAAGTGTCGGCTTTTATCAATGTGAATAATCGCGGCAGTCAATCCATCGGGCCTTATCAAAGTAGCATTGGTGCTTCAATGTATGACTTTATAGGCGCAGATGCCTTAAGCGCAACGATATCAACTACTCCCAATACAATAAAAGAATTGCAATACGGTGATCTCAGTTATGATATTATTGTGGGGCCTTGGGCTACAGAAATCAATCCGGAAATTAATCGCACGAATACGACACCCGGCAGTAATTTAGCCTCGCTGCAAATGACAGGGGTGAGTACTAAATATAGTCTTTCTGTTAATCAGCCTCTGTATAGTTCTACGCCTGCTGCTTTGACATTGCAAACGACACTTTATCATGTCGATACGCAAAATAATCTTTATAATAACAGCACGATTTTATATCAAGACAGTTCCAGCGCGTTTACACTGGGTCTCAATTATCAAGGTGTATTTTTGCATAGCTACCATGATATTACGGTGTCTGCCACTAAAGGATTTACAGGTTTTGGCACACCGAGCAGTTTTGAATATCCCTCTGTAGAAAATGCAACCCCGAGTTTTACGAAACTTAATTGGCTGAGCCGAGATAGTTATTATTTTACCTCTGCCTGGAATATCACCACAGCCATTGAAGCGCAATATACCAATGATATTTTAGTGTCATCCGAACAAATTGGTTTTGGCGGCGCAGAATTTGGGCAAGCCTTTCCTGCTTATATTATCAGCGGTAACAAAGGCATTATGGGCGCTGTTGCGTTGCATTATGAAATGCCGCTCTTTGCAAACTTTACACAATTGTCACCGTATATTTTTTACGATGCCGGCGCAGTGGACTATCAAGAGATTCCAGGCACCAGTAACGATCATGCCACAGCGCAATCCGCAGGCTTAGGATTTAATCTCGCGTGGAAACAAAATTTCAATATGACCCTAACGGCAGCCAAACCTTTAACGATCACTGAAACACCCGGTACTTCATTGGGCTGGGCAGGCTTTGTCGATATGACCTTACGTATCTAATAACAATTGTAGAGACGCGATTCATCGCGTCTTAAAAATTCCCCTCCAGAGGAGGGGTGCCCGAAGGGCGGGGTGGTTGATAGATTTTTCCGTCATCCCAGCGAAAGCTGGGATCCAGTTTTTTTACCTCTCCCCTTATGTTCGATTCCTACCCGCAGGATAGGGTGATGGGTAATAAAATATATTTTAAGGAAGCAATTTTGATTTACTCAACAAAAAAAGAACTTGAGGAATTGTTAATCCAGTTAGAAATCCTTAGAAATCAAGAAGGAGTTTATTTCAGAGGACAGGAAGATTCCAGTTGGGAGCTACGGCCTAAGGCTTATCGCTCAAAGGAAGTTCAAAAAAGATGGCAAGAATTTTCTGAAAAAACTTTATGGATTTCTAAGATCCCCGCCATATTAGAAAAGTCATTTTCACCGTATCCTATACCTTTATTTATAATATGTAAAAATAAAATAATTTATATTGAAAATGTGGTCAAATTATTTGTTGATGTGATGTATTATAATCAGGATGTTTACCTATTCCAAGAACAATACGCTCATTGCCTTTCTGAAAAAGAAATTAAAGAACGTAAAGAAAAAATGAGGGGTGATGCTGCATCGTGGGTCTCTGAAGATCGATTTAATTTCTTATGCTCAAGTCTTTATTTATTAGCAGATATAACTTTGGTTCCAGATAAGTTTTATATTAAATTTGGTTGTATTGAAATTTATAATGGAAGTACTGCAGCAGCAGAAAGTTTTTGTCAACACTACGGCAATGGTACAACATATTTGGATTGGACGAGAAATCCTTACATTGCTCTTTGGTTTGCATCACAAAAAATAACGAAATGTGATGAAGGTGAAATTATTAGTTTGTTTTGTTATATACAAAAAAAAACATCAGAAAATATGAGAATTGCTTTTCCTGAAGCGTATGAAGATATAAAAAATGACAGGGTAAGAAACCAAGAAGGAGTTTTCAGTTATTTCCCAAAGGCAAATGAATTTTTTTTATTCAATGGTGCGTATCCTAGTGTAGAAGATTATTT
>JBILMY010000019.1:0-9970 GCA_044375265.1 Gammaproteobacteria bacterium
AACGTTGGGGAACTTGCTCGACGAAAAAAAAAATCATGCTGTCTTATCGATTAATTTTTTTACCGCTGGAACTCATTGATTATGTATTGATTCACGAGCTTTGCCACACGGAAGCCTTTCATCATCAAAAAGCTTTTTGGTTACTCGTTGAACATCATTGTCCGAGTTACCGTGTGGCAATCGCCGAATTAAAGAATGTCTCCCTTCCAAAGTGGTATTAATCTTCGTCGAAAAGAGTGGCATCAGAAGCATCGCTGCTTAAGAGAGAGCTAAAGTCATCTTCAAAAAAGTTATCTTCTTCAATAAAAGACATTTTTTCTACAAAAGAATCGACATTAAAATTATGAACATCATTGTAAGCTTCAAACATAGTGAACTCCATCAAACATGTATTATTTCATCAATCTTCTTACTGTAAGGGTTGCCTTTCCAATCGAAGATCACCTTAAGAACCATGAAGTCAGTATAGCAACCCTTCCTTAAGGCAAGATTAAAAGAATAATTAATGCGAATTAATATTGGAGGTTATTATTACCCCCCATTTATAACGATGTTTTTTAACTTACATTAATGGCGGAGAGATTATTTTCTAGCGTTTGAGGGAAAAAAGCATAGAAAAACCGAAAGAAACGACCAATGCCATAAAAAGTAGAAATAAAAATAATCATGCTTTCTATCCAGACATTTCTCTCTAAATCAATATGCAAATCTTCGCATATTTGAAAAAAAGACAAGGCGGTGAGATAAGCCATGGCAACTGAACCTGTTACGCTCACAATGATTCCCATCAGTTTTTCAAAAGCGGACATTGGTTTTTTTTCAGAAGACTGTAATAAGGGCTTTTCTTCTTCTAAAAAACCACATAATTTTTTATTATCATCATAATAGACTTTAAGACGGCAAATAAAAACGATTATAAAACATAATAAAGTCCAAGGATTAAAATTTTCTTTAATTTTTTTAAGCGCGCCATAAGCACTCGATAAGGCAGTAAATGCGCTGTACAAAAATGACTGCACAAAACTGGCGACTTCTTTTTGTTTTTTTCTAGATAAACCACAAGGAAATCTTTGTAACACAGAAAACCACAGAGGCTTTTTTTTGAAATAAAAACTGACATTTTGTGGCGCAGTCATTCCTAATGCCATCAATGACATGCTCATACAAATGGCAATTTGTTTTGTATTCAAGTCAAAAGTTTTCTCAATACAAGGAAGGGTGCCTTGGGTTTTACTGACATCTTGAGCAATGAGTAAACCCGCGAAATTATAACCTGAGAATAAAGCCGTAAAGGTATTAATGATTAAACTAAAGGTTTTAAAATATCCACCTCCATCATTTTTTGGAAAAAGCATTCCCGCCACTTTATAAACATACTCCCAGGTTTTAACTAAATTTTCATAGAGTACCGGCTGAAGTATAATCGTTGCCCCCAATAAAACTGCCCCGAATATTTTTAAAAAAAGAGGATCTGTTTCATCCATTGTAGTAAAACATGCCATAAATCCCAAAGCCGACATCACACTGTAAAGGGTTGTTATAAAATAAGCCACGCCTCCTGTTAAAGCGATAAGTTTTTCAATGGCCAATAATAGGTATTTGAGAAATTCACCGAGATAAGGCGTAGATACGATATAACTGCCTCGCAAATAAGACGCCAAGCTCTGAATACTGGTAATAAATGTATCGAGAAAAAAATGAAGGTTCTTTGTGATAGAAGATTGCGATGAAACACTGGAAGAATTTTTTGTACAAATAGACAGATAAGACATATATTAATTATTATGTTAAAGTTTATTAATTTATTGTAAGTATTATTTAATTTTAAAAAATATGTGCCTATATTACATTAAATAATAGGATTAGACAATATTATTTAATAACTTTATATGCTCATTCCCATTCGATAGTCGCTGGCGGTTTATCAGAGATATCATAAACAACACGAGATACCCGGGACACTTCATTTAATATACGCGCACTGACCTTTGATAAAAAATCTAAAGAAAGCGCTGCACTTTGTGCGGTCATAAAATCAATGGTTTCCACCGCGCGCAGTGCAATCACATATTCATAGCGTCTCCCGTCTCCCGCCACGCCTACGGATTTGACTGGTAAAAAGACTGCAAAAGCCTGACTGACTTTTTCATACAAATGCGCACGCCGTAATTCCTCGATAAAAATCGCATCGGCATGCCGAACAATCTCCACATATTCTAGGGTGACTTCTTCTAAAACCCTGACCGCAAGTCCCGGCCCCGGAAAAGGATGCCTGAAAATCATGTCAGACGGCAAACCCAGCGTCAATCCGATTTGTCGTACTTCGTCTTTAAATAATTCGCGTAGCGGTTCCAGTAAATGGAAATCTAACTTTTCAGGCAACCCCCCCACATTATGATGCGATTTAATGACTTTTGCCGAAGACTGTGCATTTCCTGCCGACTCAATCACATCTGGATAAATAGTGCCTTGTGCAAGCCATTTTATGCCTTTAAAAGACTGTGAAGTTTCCGTAAAAACATCAATGAACGCTTTACCGATGATTTTTCTTTTAACTTCGGGATCGGTCGCACCTTTTAAAGCTTTAAAAAATAAATCACTGGCTTCTACCCTGTGAATAGGCACCGATAATTGCTTCCCCAACATATGCATTACTTGCTCGCTTTCGTTCGCACGAAGTAAGCCAGTATCGACAAAAACGCATATCAATTGCTCACCGATAGCCTTATACAATAACGCAGACAATACCGAAGAATCCACGCCGCCGGAAAGCGCTAAAATAACTTTATCTTTTCCTGCTTTTTGACGAATCGTTTCAACAATCGTTTCAATAATATTATCCGTGGTCCAATTTTTTTCACAATGACAAATCTTAAAAAGAAAATGGCTCAGCAGTGTTTTACCCGCGGGTGTATGCGTTACTTCCGGATGAAATTGCACGCCGTAGAGTCTTTTTTCTTCATGGGCCATCGCAGCAATTAAAGTATTTTCAGAAGCGGCCAAAGTCACAAAACCTTGCGGTAAAACTGTCACTTTATCTCCATGGCTCATCCACACTGGCAATACTTTTTCACAGCTGTCAAACAATATACTTTTTTCTTTGATATCAATATTTGCCGCGCCAAATTCTTTTTTTGAGGAAGCTTCTACCTTCCCGCCCAATTGCAAGGCCATGGTCTGCATGCCATAACAAATACCCAGCACAGGAATATTCATGTCAAAAATAAAAGAAGGGGCGCGCGGCGTTTGTGCTTCCGTTACCGATTCAGGGCCGCCTGATAAAATAATCCCTTGGGGTGAAAAAGCACGGAGGGCTTCTTCCTTCATGTCCCACGGATAAATTTCAGAATATACGCCAAGCTCACGAACACGACGCGCGATAAGCTGTGTATATTGAGAGCCAAAATCCAGAATTAATATTTTTTGTGAATGAATATCTTTCATAATGAGCTTCCCCGATAATTAGGCGATTCTTTCGTAATTGTCACATCATGCACATGACTTTCACGAATACCCGCAGAGGTTATTTCTATAAACTCTGATTGTGTGCGTAAATCTTCAATGGTGGCAGAGCCGGTATATCCCATCCCCGAACGAAGCCCGCCTACTAATTGATGAATAAGGGCTGACACTTTGCCTTTATACGGAACGCGTCCTTCAATTCCTTCAGGCACTAATTTTTCAATGCCATTTTCTTTCTCTTGAAAATAGCGCTCGCTAGACCCTTGGGCCATGGCTGATAAAGAGCCCATACCGCGATAAGATTTATAAGAACGCCCCTGATATAATTCCACTTCTCCCGGCGCTTCTTCTGCGCCGGCAAATAAAGACCCTATCATCACCGTATGTGCACCCGCCGCAATGGCTTTGACGATATCTCCGGAAAAACGAATACCGCCATCAGCAATCACGGGAATCCCAAAAGGCTGCAAGGCTTTGGCGACATTGGCAATCGCCGTAATTTGAGGCACACCCACGCCTGCTACAATACGTGTGGTGCAAATAGAACCAGGACCAATCCCCACTTTCACTGCGTCTACGCCCGCCGCTTGCAACGCAAGCGCTGCAGATTCTGTAGCAATATTTCCACCGATAAGCTGTACATCTGGAAAATGTTTTTTAATCCATCGAATTTGCTCAATAACCCCTTTAGAATGGCCATGAGCTGTATCGACTACCACCACATCTACACCTGCTTCCACCAAGGCGGTGACCCGTTCACGGCTGGACATATCTGTTCCCACCGCAGCACCGACGCGTAAACGTGCTTGTTCATCTTTGGTTGCAAAAGGTTTTTCTTCCGCTTTACGAATATCCGTGGCTGTCATCATACCGCGCAGTTGAAAGCGATCATTCACAATCAAGACTTTTTCTATGCGGTATTGTCGAAATAAGGCAATGGCTTCTTCCAGTTTTGCGCCTTCTTTTACTGTTACCAGACGCTCTTTAGGCGTCATCACCGCCGAGACGGGTAAATCCAGATCGGTTTCAAAGCGTACATCCCGATTCGTCACAATGCCGAGCAATTCATCCCCCGCAACCACCGGCATCCCCGAAATATGATGCAGCTTACTTAAAGACAATAATTCACGGATGCTCGTTTGCGGATGAATGGTTAAGGGATCTTTTACAATCCCGCTTTCAAAGCGTTTGACTTGTTGAACCTGCGCTGCCTGCGCTTCTATACTCATATTTTTATGAATAATACCGATGCCGCCTTCTTGTGCAAGTACAATGGCTAAGCGCGCCTCAGTAACGGTATCCATCGCAGCAGACAATAAGGGGATATTCAAAGAAATGTGACGCGTTAAGTGGGTGTGAAGTTTCACTTCTTTGGGCAATACCGAGGATTCTCTCGGCAATAATAACACATCGTCAAATGTAAGAGCTTTTTGGGTAATGCGCATAGTCAACCTCTGTAAGAAATCTATGCCGAGTGATTATACAGCATAATAACAGCCTTAGATAGCGGTTTTTGGAATTGGTTAGGCGGATTCCCCCACTGCTTGGCTCGATATGATCTCTTTGATTAAAGGTCCCAAAGAAGGTATCCCTTCCGACCTGGTTTTAGTCTTCGTCGAAAAGATTGGTATCGGTAGTATCAGAATCTAAGAAAGAGACAAAGTCATCTTCAAAAAAGTTATCTTCTTCAATAAAAGACATTTTTTCTACAAAAGAATCGACATTAAAATTGTGCGCATCATTATAAGCTTCAAACATAAGAACTCCATCAAATAACTATTATTTCATCAATCTTCATACATTCAAGTTAACACTTTCATCTGAAGATTACCTTGTTGTAAACTTAAATAAATTTAACTACAACCTTGGATTCAGTATAGCAAGCTTATATTAAGGCAAGATTAAAAGAATAATTAAGGCCAATTAATGTTTATTATATAAGATGGCGCGTATGAATTACGCGCCATAGTATGCATTTTACAGGTTAGACTTACACTTCTGTCGCTGGAGTTATTCCTTCAATTTTTCTGATTTCTGCAATATTATTTTCTATTTTTTCAAAAAGCTCTTTCTCAGGAATAGAAGGATTCCCAAAAAACGCATAAAAGAAACGATAAAAACGACCTGCAGATAATCCCGCCATAATATAATACTTGATAACATCCAGTAAGGTATTGGCAGCTTCTTCACCCAAGCCTCTGGCTGCGTATTCTCTGGTATAAGTTTCTTTGAGAATAGACTCAAAATTGGCGGCAGTTAAATAACCAATACATCCAGCGCCCGCGATCGCCACGATTAAATAAGCTAATTTTTTCCAAGGTGACATTTCTCTTTTGGCTTTCATATAATTTTCTATAGCGTCGCCTTGATTATTAACCATGCGTTGTGTCGATTTTTTAAGATTGATAGAGGCAGTTTTTGTGGCGGAAACAGCATTTAATTTTCCCTGCAGATTTTCTCCATTATAAGTTACCTTTTTAGAATCGTCTGGGTTATCTAAGAGTGTTACTTGCTGTTTATTGCCATCATAATAGGTTGCCAAACGGCATAGAAATACAATGAGTGTCGTTCCTATGGTGACAGAAAATTCTTTAATATCTTTAATCCCTGTCTTAATCATGCCAACCGCTAAACTCATAACAGTATTCGCCGTAGAATACGCTGTATAAGCAAAGGCTGTTCCGAAAACACCGTAAAGAGGACGCGCTGCAGCATTAAAATAGGTTCGAATTTGAGGAGCCGCAAGTCCCGTACCAATAGCTGCCGCTAACCCAGAAATAGCCACTTGATTGGGATTTAAATTCTTGAAAGCATCTTCGAGACACTCCAGCGTTCCTTTGAAATTTATTTGCACTTTTGCAATAGCTTGACCAAAATTCCATCCTACCAAAGGAATAGTGCCTATATTGGCAATCATACTCCAAATTCGCAACCACTGTGGTTTGGGTGAAAAATCTGTTTCATAAGTCCCTTCAGCCGCATAACCAATATATTCCCATCCTTTTCGAAATTGCTCATACAGCATAGGTGGCAAGAAAAAAACCATGTACGCAAATAAGGTCATCATAAAAAAGGTATTAAATGTTTTTTCGTTAAGGGCTTCATCACTGGAGTGACAATTTAAAAAGTTGGTAAATTGCAGCGCTGAGTACAGGGATAAAATACAGGGTTGTATCCCCGTCGCAAAAGCAATGAGAAACTGTGCTATACGACCTATCGGATTTCCAGTAAAAGTTCCGTGCGCCATGAATTTGGCGGTTGTTCGAATGCATTCAATCGTTCTATTCATGTAAATTTCAAATTTACTTTGTGTCATGGTTTGGGTGGGAATAGGATTGCGTACGAGCGGGAGCGTAGCTTCATGGACTTCTTCTTCACAACTACAAGACATAAAGGGTAAACAAGAACAATTGTTATTAGCAAAAAGCTGACTTAAATAATGACTCATATTTTATACCTTTTAAAATAATTATATTTAATAACGCGCGATTATATCACGCATCTGTTATAAAAAAAGAGCGGCAAGCCGCTCTTTTATTCACTCCCAGGACAGGGTTCCTCCCGCCTGATATTCTGTCACACGGGTCTCAAAAAAGTTTTTCTCTTTTTTAAGATCCATGAGCTCACTCATCCACGGCACCGTGTTGCTGGCTCCTTTAAACTGCTCAGGCAGTCCAAGTTGCGCCAGACGACGGTTTGCAATGAATTCCACATATTCTTTGAGCATCGGATAATTAAGGCCCAAAATGCCCACAGGCATTGTATCTGCCGCATATTGGCATTCGAGCTCTACACCGGTTTTAATGATGTCAACAACTTCCGCTTTAAAATCGTCCGTCCACAAATGCGGATTTTCAATTTTAATCTGATTGATCACGTCGATACCAAAATTCAAATGCATGGATTCATCGCGCAAAATATATTGCAGCTGCTCTGCAGTGCCCACCATTTTGTTGCTGCGACCCATCGCCAAAATTTGCGTAAAGCCCGTGTAAAAGAAAATACCTTCCATCACACAATAAAAGGCAATCAAATCACGCAGCAAGCGCTGATCGTTTTCAGGCGTACCCGTTTCAAAAGTCGGGTCGCTCAAGCTTTGCGTATATTGGAGTGCCCATTCAGCTTTCGCTGCAACAGAGGGCACTTCACGATACATGTTAAAAATTTCTGCTTCATCCATGCTCAAACTTTCTACCACGTATTGATACGCATGCGTATGCAGCGCTTCTTCAAACGATTGACGCAAGAGATATTGACGGCATTCAGGGTTGGTAATATGACGATAGACCGCCAGCACCAAGTTATTGGCCACCAATGAATCTGCCGTTGAAAAGAAGCCTAAATTTCGTTTAATGATCGTACGCTCAGCATCGGTCAGACCATTCGGATCTTTCCAGATAGCAATATCGCCTGTCATATTAATTTCGTTCGGCATCCAATGGTTTGCACAGGCATCTAAATATTTTTGCCAAGCCCATTGATATTTAAACGGCACAAGCTGATTCAAATCGGCGCGGCAATTAATGATCTTTTTATCGTCGACTTGAATACGCTTTGCACCGCGCTCCAAAGCTTCTAGACCCGAAGCATGTAATTGTGCTGTAGGCAAAACCACTGCCGTGTCTGACACATCATCCCAGTTTAATACGCTATTACTCATTGGCAAGCCTCGCATTCTGGATTCTCAATAGAACAGACTTGTGCGTTTCCTGTAAAAGCCATCGCAGAAGATTCTTGGCTGTCATTTTTAACAGCATTCAGTGTTCCTTTGTCAACAGTGGATTTTTCAGTACTGGTTGCGCCTAAGGTGCGCAGATAATATGTGGATTTGAGTCCTCTCACCCACGCCATTTTATATAGCATATCCATTTTTTTACCAGAAGGTTCTGCCATATAAAGATTCAGCGATTGACTTTGATCGATCCATTTTTGACGACGCGACGCTGCATCAATAAGCCAGCGCGATTCCACTTCAAAAGCCGTGGCATAAAGCTGTTTGATCTCGTCTGGAATGCGTTGAATCGGCATTAAACATCCATCATAATATTTAAGGTCGCTTATCATGACTTTGTCCCACAGTCCGCGATTTTTTAAATCTCGCACGAGATAATCATTGAGCACCGTAAATTCGCCCGACATATTGGATTTGACGAATAAATTTTGATACGTGGGTTCAATCGATTGACTGACTCCCGTAATATTCGCAATCGTCGCCGTCGGCGCAATGGCCATCACGTTGGAATTACGCATGCCTTGTTTTTTAACGATCGCGCGCAGTGAAGCCCAGTCCATCGTCTGGCTTCTGTCGACATCTAAATAAAGATTACCACGTGCTTTTTGTAAGAGCTCTAAAGAATCAATCGGCAGAATACCGCGACTCCACAGCGATCCATCAAAGCTTTCATAACTGCCGCGCTCAGCGGCTAAATTGCTAGAGGCTTCAATGGCATAGTAACTCACCATTTCCATCGAGCGATCAGCAAATTCTACGGCAGAGATAGACGCATAAGGAACACGCTTAATATAAAGTGCATCTTGAAAGCCCATGATCCCAAGACCAATCGGACGGTGTTTTAAGTTAGAATTTTTCGCTTGCGGCACGGTGTAGAAATTGATATTGATCACATTATCCAGCATGCGGATAGCAGTATGCGTTGTGCGGCGAAGCTTCTCTTCATCCAATTGACCCACAGATGTTAAATGATTCACCAAATTGATACTGCCCAAATTACAGACGGCAATTTCATCTTGAGACGTATTGAGGGTAATTTCAGTACAAAGGTTGGAGCTGTGTACCACGCCGGCATGTTGCTGCGGGGATCGTAAATTGGAAGGATCTTTAAATGTCATCCAAGGATGACCTGTTTCAAAAAGCATGCCGAGCATCTTACGCCACAGCAACACTGCTTTAATTTTTTTCGATAATTTCAGTTCCCCAGTTTCCGTTTTATTTTCATAGGCAATATATTTTGCTTCAAAATCCAGCCCATAACTGTCATGTAAATCAGGCACATCATTGGGAGAAAAGAGCGTCCAGTCTTTATCTTCCATCACGCGTTTCATAAAGAGATCGGGAATCCAGTTCGCCGTATTCATGTCGTGGGTACGACGGCGCTCATCACCGGTATTTTTACGAAGCTCTAAAAATTCTTCAATGTCCAAATGCCAAGTTTCAAGATAACCACAGACTGCGCCTTTACGTTTTCCGCCTTGGTTCACTGCAACCGCTGTGTCATTGGCGACTTTCATAAAAGGAATAGCGCCTTGCGATTTACCATTGGTACCTTTGATTAAAGCCCCCATCGCACGCACGGGTGTCCAGTCGTTCCCAAGACCACCTGAATATTTGGCCAGCAAAGCATTGTCTTTAATGCCTTCATAAATACCCGCTAAATCATCGGGGATCGTGGTTAAAAAGCAGCTCGATAATTGCGGATGATTGGTGCCTGAATTAAAGAGGGTCGGCGTTGAACTCATGAAATCAAAAGAAGACAGTAAATCATAAAAC
>JBILMY010000188.1:0-2683 GCA_044375265.1 Gammaproteobacteria bacterium
ATCGGTTGTCGCATAATCAATCACGATACCTTTATCGGCAAGGTAAGATAAATCAATATCTTCCTGTCCGTCATCATAATCTACATAGAGTGAGGCGGGTTTATTTTCTTCATTGGATAATAAAACTTTTAGCGTATTTTCAGCCAAATTATTGGCCACTGTCAGTCCTGATTCTGCAAACCGCACATGCAAACTTTGTCCTTCTGCATACAGATGCCAGGCATTATCCAGTGGTGGGATACACTCATAATCCGGCAATGCCCTATCCACAAACACACCCAAGGCAAGCGCACGCTCCAAAAGCGTTTTGAGCAATGTTTTTTCAATGATAAATACACCCACCTCTCCATTTTTTTTCTGCGGCTGTAACACAAAATGGAGGAGCGAAATATCGGTCATCACATCATCGGCAAGCGCAAAAGGCAAGGCTTTTTTGAGTTGGCTGTTTGAGGTTTTAGGCAAAGTCAGCGTTCGATGTGTGACCAATTGTCCTGGAATAATGAGCGTCGTATGCACGCCTTTGGGAAATTCTGGCATTTGATCGGGATGAAAAGCGGTTCCGGACATCTGACAGACGCCGGCTTCACTGCCCAGCCAATAATCCAGCTGCTCATCAAAAAATCGAAGATATAAGCGCATAAACCCTATAAAAAAGAAATCGTATTTTTATCGGGAGAAAAATCGAGCATCTTCACGGTGGAAAAATGCTGCCCTCCCTGATCCTCTTCTATCGTGACTTGACAATATATTGGGAAGTCTACCGAGACGGGTAATTGTATCATATTTTCTGAAGAATTCCCTGTACTCATACCTGGCAAACTTGAAAAAACGCTGATGTCCGTAAAGGCGCCATTTTGTGTGCGATAGCTCAGTACAGCGTTCAGAGCAGCAATATTGTTTCCCAAAAGTGCTGCCAATATTTCAGCGGGCGCGGCATTGATATCAATCAAGCTATTATTCGACGGCAATACTATGATAAAAGGCGCAAGCAATGCATATAATTGTGGCGTTATGCCCTCCACTAACAATAATTCACTCTTATCGGTAAAGGGCTGATGCGGTACTTGATACGTTGAATAGAAACTGGAATCGCTTTGCCCTGGGGATAATGGTGTGATAAAAAGCTGCGTATTTTGCGCAATCTGCATCGCTGCATCTGCATTCATTTGCGGGGAGAGTGTTTGAATTAAAGTGGCAAATACTTGTAGATACGATGAAACACTTTGAGAAAGATTATTGAGATTAAAAAGTCCTGCCGCCGGTAAAATACTTACCGTCATTACATTGCCATTTTGCAGCGTGACTTTTTGTACAATAGGCCAATTGGGTAAGATTTTTTTCTGTTGATAATTTACGTAAGCTAATGACAGATTGTTCCCCGCGATGATGCTTGCAGCCAAAGCATCTGAGTCAAATTGGGCGCTGCTATTATACAAACCGATATGTTTAATTTGCGCTTGCAATTGCGACCAAAAAAAAGCGGCAATAGACACGACAATGCTCACCACCAAAAGTGCCATGATAAGTGCCACGCCTTTATTTTTTTTCATGCATTTACCTTAGCTAAAGTAATTGCGGGTAACTGCCTCTGCACTACAATGATTTTATCAATGTTCATGCCTTGATAGGTAAAGCTGACATCTACCAGTATCGGTAAAGCAGTGTTCGATTGAGAAGTACCCGCAGGAGTTCCCATTCCAATGGAAGGTACCATTGTAGATGAAAAACCATTCTGTCCAAAGCTCGTTTGCCAGTTACTGTTCGCATCTAAAAAGCGCCAGGATAAATTTGTAACCTTGGATAATAAAATACGATCAGAGGGCAGCGTTGTGCTGAGGCGATCCAGTACAGGCCAGGTGCGACGAACCAGATCCCCATTTTGTAAAAAATAATCAATGCGTATAAGTTCGCCCTGTGCACGCCCTACTGCGCCTGCACGCGTGAAGGATACGGTATAGAGTTGATTACCTGTAGAAAAAAATGCAGGCTCCAAAGTTTTATCTGGCAATAAAATAGGCCGATTAATGGCTGAGGCAAAATCACTTTGAAGAAAACTTAAGGCCAACGATAATTCTGCGGTATTTTTTTCATGCGCTGCCAGGCGATCTTTTGTCATTGTCATGGTATTGAGTCCTCTGACCATGAGCACGCCGATAATGCCCAGGATGAGCACCGCAATCAAAATTTCAAATAACGTAAAGCCTTTATGAGATCGTCCCCTTAACAAGGGGGCTGTCGACGCCAGTCGACTGGGGGATTTTACGGCACATAAATCTCCCCTGTCGGCTATGCCGACATCCCCTCTTATTAAGAGGGGTAATATATTCATCACGTCAATTTCTCCTGATACGTCGTCAATATCGCCATTTTTTTCTGCGTGCTATCAAGCACACTGACAGTAAGTGTAATCAAGGGATCACCCGCTGAAGCGGAGGCTGTCAATTGCCATACCCAATTTTGACCAAAATTATTCACAGTTTGTGATACCATCGCACCCGGCGTTGGCGCTTTAATCAGCCCTGCATTCACCTGTGCCACAATATTTTGCGCTTCCCAGGTCGCGTATAATTTTTGTTGTAAATACAATTCATCACGCACCGTATTGCTCGCGCTTTTCAATACGGCAATAAGCGCAATGCCGAGCACTGCTGTGGCAATGAGAATCTCAATGAGAGTAAATCCT
>JBILMY010000189.1:0-2682 GCA_044375265.1 Gammaproteobacteria bacterium
TTTGCGAGGGTGAGGGGTACCAAACTTCCTTAAAAATTAAGTTGCTAAAATTTTATTTTCTTAATTTGATAAAATTTTTTCCATCTCTTTGAAAATTTGAAGGTAGTCATTCGCAATCTCTTTTTGTGCATTTATATTTATACTATCTTGTAAGAAAGCTATAATGTTTTTTAAATAATCAATATTTATTTCCTCATATAGTTGCAAGAAAAGTTTCAATGTATATTGCACTTTATGTCTTTTTACCAGATTATCATCAATATCAGTCCCCCTTCTTAGATTAAGATTGGCAGAAAAATTTATTTTAGCCAAAGGAAGTTCGAAATTAAAATACAACTTTGCAGTAATATAGTCTGCTTTATTACAAACTATCAATTTTATAAATAAATCATAGTCTACAATCTCATCTGCCCTCTGATCAGGATAAATAGCAAATAACGCTCTCATAATTCTACAGCATCTCCCAAACTCATCATAACTTAACACTTTATTTATTGATGACTGCATTAAATAAAAAAATCGCTGGTAAATAACTATTGGAAAATAGTTCTTATTTTTAGCTGCCAGATTTCCTGGTAGAATTTTCCAATTGAGTGGGAAATCTAAATATGGAACAGTGTTTTTCAAATTTTCTTGCCATACTGTATCTAGTATAAATCTCAGTAAATCAGCGAATTTTTCTCCATGATATTTCAAGGAATCATCAATCATCTCTATAAAATGAGAAATTTTTAGGCCATCCACATTTCTACATGTTTTAATTATCACAAATAAAATCATGCCATTAATGTTCCAAATAAACTTATGTTTGTCTATATGGTTTTTGTATAAAAATATAAGCTTCCTTAAAAATTTATTTTGAAAAAAAATTAAAATATTTCTGTTTTCTATTAAATTTAAAAACTCTCGTTCTAATTCATCTACAATCAATAATTCATTTTTGGAATAAATTAAAAAGTCTGCGAAAACTTCAAAGAATTCTATTTCTTTTTCAATATCATATTCTTTATTAGACCAAACTGACACCCAGCATTTATAAATATTTCTTGTATTTTCTTCACTTGATTTACCCTCGTTTTTTAATAATTTTTTTATTTTCTCTAAAGGCCTATACATTTTAGCTTCCTCATAGACAAGGAAATTATTAAAGGTTTTTAAGTATTGAATTCTAAAATTAAATCTATCTTTCTTAAGCCATTCATAACTATTAAAAATAACTTTGATTAAATAATAAAAATGGACTGCTGTTATTAACAAAAACAAACTAGAAACGCATAAAAAACGCTTAAAAATAGAAGCCAGAATTAACCAAGCAATTATCAACGTTACAGAAACAACAAGTTTTTTAATATCAAAAACAAGAGGCGATAAAAAAATTTCTTTATCTAGAAAAAAGAAAGGCTCATCTTTATCTTTTTGACCCTGCGGAAATAAACCAACAACTAAAGGAATCAGCATAGTTAATAATGCTAATAGCAAAGTGCTAATGTCAACCCCCCAAATTTAGTACAAGGGATAAATAGAATTTTGTAGGGTTTGTCGATAAGCATGAGGGGTTAAATTTCCAAGAGATTGATGAGGTCTTTGAGTGTTGTATTCCTGCAACCAATTGTCGGTGATAGCTTGAACTTCGAGAATGTTTTTAAATAAATGCATGCTCAATACTTCTTCACGGTAAGTGCGGTTGAATCGCTCAATGTAAGCATTTTGAGCAGGCTTACCTGGTTGAATGTAGTGGATATGAACTTGATGTTTTTCTGCCCAGCGAGTCATTTCTTTTGAGATATTTTCAGGGCCATTATCTAAACGTAATTGAGCTGGATAACCGTGCGAAAAAGCAATACTGTCTAAGAATTCAGTCACGCGTATAGCAGGCAGTGAAACACTGGCACGAATGCCTAATGCTTCACGATTGCAATCATCAATGAGATTGACGGTTCTAAATTTTTTACCACTGAACAGAGCATCGCTCATAAAATCCATTGACCAGCTTACATTCATATTATTTGGCTGTTCAAGTGTTATTTTATTTCTTGAGGGGAGGCGTTTCTTGGGCCTTTTGCGTAAGTTAAGCCGCATGTCGCGGTACACACGATAAACACGTTTATGGTTCCAGCAATAGCCCATTTGGCGTATTTTTACAAAGAGCTTGTCAAATCCATAGCGACGATATTTGCTACACAGTGTGTCTAATACAGCTTTAATGTCTCCATCACTCATGCGCTTTTGTTCATAACGATAAACAGTACGGCTTAGTTTCAGCAGTCGACATGCTCGATATAAGCTCGCCTCATGAGCGCGCATCGTATAATCAACTAATGATTTTCGCTCACTCGGCGTTACAACTTTTTTTCGACAATATCTTTTAAAATATGATGGTCGATACTCAACTCAGCGTACATATGTTTTAAACGCCGATTTTCTTCTTCTAATTCCCTTAGTCGTTTCAACTCCGAATTATTCATCCCACCAAATTTATTCCGCCATATATAAATTGTTGCATCGCTGATACCATGTTTTCGGCTCAACTCTTTTACAGGCATGCCAGCCTCTAACTCTTTTAATAACGATATGATTTGGCTTTCGCTAAAGCGTGTCTTCTTCATACAGCAACTCTCCTTTGGCTAAATTTTAACCTTTTTTACTAAGTTATTCACTGTACTATTTTACGGGAGGCTTACC
>JBILMY010000190.1:0-2653 GCA_044375265.1 Gammaproteobacteria bacterium
TCGATAATGGCTGCGGCATTCCTGAAGAAAAATTGGCCACTATTTTCACGGCGCAAACCACCACCAAAAAACAAGGCTCCGGCATTGGCCTTTTTCACGCGAAAGAAGCCATCGAAGCCATGCAAGGAACAATTGCTATTCATTCTAGTGTTGGAAGCGGCACGACGGTTTCTATCGCCTTGCCCATAGAAACAGCGCCAGCCTGGTTTTTATCGACACTGATTTTATACTCTGAAGAAACGATCGTCATTTTGGATGACGATGAATCCATTCACGGCGCTTGGGAGAGCCGCCTTCGTGAGGTCGCGCCCACAGCTACTATCCTCCATTTTAGAAAAGGGCAGGAATTTGAAAGCTGGTATCAAGCGCATAAAGCCCAGCCGATAAAAGTATTGTCTGATTATGAATTATTAGGGGAATTAAAAACCGGGCTGGATTTATTGGAATCTTTGGCTGTGAAATCACGGGGCGTACTCATTACCTCTCATTATGAAAGGCAAGATATTATTGAGCGCTGCGCAGCGGAGGGGATTAAATTACTCCCCAAAAGTTTGGTGACGTATTTGCCGATTAGGGTGGAAGAGCATCATCAACCACCCCGTCCGCCTTCGGCGTCCACCCCTCCTCTGGAGGGGAATTTAAAAGTAGACTATATTTTAATCGACGATGATGCACTCATGCACCAAATGTGGACTATGTATGGCAAAAATTTGCAAATGGCCTTATTTAAAAGCGCCGAAGAAGCCGAAGCCAGTATTATGGCCTATGATACTTCAACCCCCATCTATATCGATTCAACACTGGGCAATGGCGTGAAAGGCGAAGACTATGCAAAAACCTTATATGAACGGGGATTTCATGAGCTTTATTTAGCCACAGGCTATGATCCCGATCACTTCTCGCCCATGCCCTGGATCAAAAAAATCGTGGGCAAAAGACCGCCTTTTTTAAACCAAAACGGAGAATAATTAAATTTTACATTACCCCTCACCCTGCCCTGACGGGCAGACCTCTCCCGCAAGGGGAGAGGTGATATTTACCCCTGTGCACGACAGCTGGCAGCCGATTGTTCGTGCAGCCTATGCAAGCATGGATAGTGACTATCGCCATTTTTTAGAAACGGATAAAAAATGGCTCCCGGGAATCGATAAATGTTTCAATGCTTTTTCATTACCGATGCAAAAAACACGCTATATTTTATTTGGCGAGTCGCCTTATCCACGCGCTGTGTCTGCCAATGGTTTTGCATTTTGGGATGCTACTATCAACACTCTTTTTAGCCCCACAGGATTTTCAACGCCCGTTAATCGCGCCACATCAATGCGTAATTTTTTGAAGATGCTGCTAGTCACCGAAGGCTTATTATCCCCGCAAAAAATGTCTCAACCAGACATTGCAGCGCTCGATAAAACCACTCTCATCCAAACAGCCGATGAACTCTTTCACAAGTTACTGGGTCAGGGATTTTTACTCTTAAATGCCAATTTATCGCTCAGCACGCGCTATAAGGTTTCAGTCGAAAATCACTATTGGCAGCCCTTCATACAAGTCATTTTAGAGAGTTTAAAAGCGCAGTCTCTTGAACTCATTTTAATGGGTAACATTGCCAAACGCATCACCCTTCTTTCTGAATCAAAACACTTTACGCAACATATTTTTATGCACCCTTATAATCTACCTTTCATTGCAGATAAAGCAGTGCAATCCTTTTTTGGCCCCTTCCATTTACTACAAAAAAATGCTACAGTATCTCCTTGAGATTTTTGAAGGATATAGGGGGTGTCGTGAGAGTATTCTTAATTGAAGATAATGAATTGTTAGGTGATGCAATTAAAGCTGGCCTGACGTTAAAAAAATGCACCTTAGACTGGTCTAAAGATGGTCAAGAAGCTGAGGGTGTTTTAGCGTATGAAAAATTTGATATCATTATTTTAGATATTGGGCTCCCTAAACGCAGTGGTCTTAAAATTTTAGAGGGCCTGCGTGCCCGCGGCGATAAAACGCCTATCATTGTATTAACCGCCAGAGACACCTTAGAAGAAAAAGTGGAAGGCCTCAATTCAGGCGCAGATGATTACATTACCAAACCTTTTAACATGGAAGAACTTTTTGCGCGTGTTTTCGCCCTGCACCGCCGTAATACTGGCAATGTCACAGAAACGTACCTCACGGTCGGTAAGCTCTCTATTCATACCACCGAACCCAGCGCTATTTATGACGAAAGACCCCTTATTATTCCGCCTTCTGAATATAAAATTTTAAAAAAGCTTTTTGAAAACCCCAAAAGAATCATTAGCAAAGAAGCGCTGTTGCAAGCAGTCTATGGATTGGAAGATGTGGAAAGCAATACTTTAGAAGTTCATATTCATAACATCCGTAAAAAATTCCCCGACCTTATGATTAAAACCATGCGCGGTATCGGCTATATGCTGCTCCCCGCAGGGCCCGTCCAAGAATTACCAAGCGATCTTATCACGCCCCCTGAACTTTCACCCGAAACTGAAGCAGAAGAAAGTTCTAACGCCAAATTAAATAGCCCTAAAAAAACAAAAAAATAGTTGACATTGGCCCCGTTTTTTGGGAGAATGTGCCCGCTGTTCGAAAAAAAGAGCAGTCAAATTTTTTGTGCCTTTTTTAAGGCATATTATTAAAC
>JBILMY010000020.1:0-9742 GCA_044375265.1 Gammaproteobacteria bacterium
AGATGGCTCTTAATCGATGCCGAGAACAAAGTCCTCGGAAGATTGTCTGCCAAAATCGCCACCCTGCTCCGCGGTAAGCATAAACCTGAATATACACCACATGCTGATACTGGTGATTATATCATCGTCATCAATGCGGAAAAAATCCGTGTGACGGGTAATAAACGTAAAGATAAAATCTATTATAGCCACAGTGGTTATCCTGGTGGACTTAAAACGGCTCGTTTTGATGATTTTCAACGTAAACACCCTGAAGCGGTGATTGAAAAAGCTGTAAAAAACATGATGCCTGGTGGTCCCCTGGCCAATGCCATGCTGAAAAAATTAAAAGTTTATACGGGCAGTGCGCATCCCCATGCCGCGCAAGAACCCCAAACCTTATCCCTTTAATCGTATTTAAATAGAGAGTTATTATGGTCGCTGTTGTTAAAAAAGCTAAAAGAGCCTATGAAATCAATTCTGTAGGTCGCCGCAAAACGGCTTCTGCCCGCGTGTTCATGAAAAGAGGCACGGGACAAATTATCATCAATGGAAAGTCTTTAAACGAGTATTTTGTACGTCCTACCTCTCAAATGGTGGTCATGCAACCTATTGAACTCCTTAACATTGCTAAAGATTTCGATTATTATATTACCGTGAAGGGCGGTGGTGCCAGCGGACAAGCCGGCGCGGTACGTCATGCGATTTCCAGAAGTCTGGTCGCTCACGAAGAAACTATTGAAGGGGTAAGCGGACTGGATCCTGAATCTCGTCGTCGCACGCTTCGTACAGTAGGTCTTTTAACCCGTGACGCCAGAGAAGTTGAACGTAAAAAAGTGGGGCTAAGAAAAGCACGTCGCCGTCCTCAATACTCTAAACGTTAATTTTATAACCATTTTAATGGGGGCCTTGGGATGACAACACTGATTGGTCGTCGAACGGGAATGGTACTTTATGCCGACCCGGTAGATATCGTTTCTCATCAATTTCGCTTGATGATTGCTGAAAAGCAAATCCCTGTAGAAATTATCGAAACCCATCGTCATACCACAAATAATACCGCTATCAATGAACTCAATCCTGAAGGCACGCTGCCTATCTTCATTGAAAAACAGCTGGTCATTTATTCAGAGCCTGTCATCACCACTTTTTTAGATGAGCGTTTCCCCCATCCACCTTTATTACCGAGCTACCCTATTGAAAGGGCTAATGCTCAAATGCTCGCGCATCGCCTAAAAAAAGAGTGGTACGAATTATACGCACAGCTTTTCGTCTTGGTAGAAATTGACGCCAATGGAATCAATACTGCGCCAGATTATTTTCAACATCCTGGGCTTAAAAGCTTAAAGGCCAACCAAATAGAAGTCTTACAAAAAAAAGAAGCTGAAACCAAAACAAATTTACTCAAATCTCTCATTACTTGCACAGAACTTTTTTCACAAAAAGCCTATTTTATGAGTGAGAATTTTTCAGTGCTTGATTGCGTGGTTGCGCCTCTATTATGGCGCTTACCACTGGTCGGCATTACTTTACCCAATTCTGCCAAAGATATTATTCACTATCGCGATCGCTTGTTTGAACGTCCTTCTTTCTTACAAAGTTTAAGTGAACTTGAAAAAGATTTTGTCAAAGGCGTTGCCGCCTATCAATTATAAAGGATAAAGAGAATGACAGAAGAAATCCTCATGTCGTCTACCAAACCCTATTTAATCAGAGCGCTCTACGATTGGATCGCGGATAATGATTGTACGCCACATATCGTTGTGGATGCAGCAGAAGAAGGAGTAGAAGTACCACGTATTTATGTGACCGAAGATGATCGCATTATCTTAAATATTTCTAAAACTGCCGTTAAAGATTTTCGTGTGGCCAATGAATCCATTTCGTTCAATGCCCGTTTCAATGGTGTTAAAACGGATGTCTTTTTCCCTATGTCTGCTGTGATGGCGATTTATGCGCAAGAAAATGGGCGCGGTATGTTATTTTACAATGAAGAAGAACTTCTGGCGGCTGATAATGAGGACATGGATGAAGAAGATGCGCCCGTTACGCGTCTGTCCGCGCCTGCTAAACGCCCTGAGCTTCATGGTCAACCACCTGTACTGCGCGTCATTAAGCCGCAAAAACCTAACGAAGAATAAATAGTACAAACGCCGCCATGTTGAACGAACAAATATCTTTAAAAAAATGGCTCGAGAGTGCGCAAGTTTTTAGTGGTGAATTTTTAGAACCCAATTTACCCGAATTATTGTCGATTCCCTGTAAGTCAAGCCCTATTTACTATGACCTTGCACTTCAGCAAGAAGACAACAAACCCTTTATCCAAGGCACATTAACCAGTGAACTTCAGTTAGAATGTCCTCGCTGTTTAGAATGGTTTAACTTCCCCTGGCAAGATGCTTTTACTGCGTATCCAGTTAACTCTTTAGAAGAAGCAGATCAATTACCAGAAAATGCCGAACCCTATTTAATGAGTGAAACAGATTCCATCGATCTTCAGCATGTTATTGAAGAAGAATTGATCTTAGCGCTGGCTTTTCCACCAATGCATGCCGAGGACGATTGCAAAGGTTTTGCCGCTATCGAAAAACCTATCGCACCTGATAATCCTTTTGCCATTTTAGATACATTGTTGGAAAAAAATAATGCAGCAGATTGATTTCCAAATCGTTGATAAGCGCCTGGAAGCCGAAGGTATGGTGGATTATGCCACGAGCGGCTCAGCGGGCATTGATTTACGTGCCTGTGTGGAGGAAGCATTTATCATTAAAGCTGGTGAAACCAAGCTGGTGTCGGCAGGCTTTGCTATTCACATGAAAGATCCGACACTCGCAGCACTCGTCTTGCCACGCTCGGGACTCGGTTATAAGCATGGGATTGTCACAGGTAATTTGGTGGGACTTATTGATTCGGATTATCAAGGCGTAATTCATGTCCCTCTCTGGAATCGCAGCAGCACGGATTTTACGATCAATCCCCTGGATCGCATCGCACAAATGATCTTCGTGCCCATTATTAAACCACTCTTACAACGCGTCGAAAATTTTGCCCAAACAAGTGCACGCGGTACCTCTGGCTTTGGCAGCACTGGAGTGCTGTAATTGAGCATTTCACATCACATTTTTCGCGCTTATGATATTCGTGGGATTGTTGATAACGAATTAACCCCTGAAGCAGTTTATCAAATTGGACAAGCCTTTGGTTCGCTGGCGCTTGAAAAAAATTGCACAGAGATTGTCATTGCTCGTGATGGCCGCAGCTCAGGGCTACTCCTGTCAGAAGCTTTACAAAAAGGCCTATTAAGCACCGGTTGTCATGTCATCGATATTGGCGCCGTGCCTACGCCCGTACTGTATTTTGCTACCTATTTTTTAAAAACAGGGTCTGGCATCATGCTCACGGGCAGCCATAATCCGGCCAATTACAATGGCCTTAAAATGATGTTGGCCGGTCAAGTGTTATCAGAAGATACTATTCAAGATCTCTACCAACGAATTTTGCATAAAAAATTTCCTCAAGGTAATGGCCGCCTAGAACAATATGCTATTGAAAAAGAGTATATTGAGGCCATCAAAAATCACATCATCCTACCTAAAAAATTAAAAATTGTCGTGGATGCCGGCAATGGCATCACAGGCAGTATTGCACCAAAACTCTATCGTGCCCTTGGCATGGAGGTCATTGAACTTTTTTGTGAAGTGGATGGTACTTTTCCCAATCATCATCCTGATCCCAGCAAACCTAAAAATTTAGTGGATATTATTGAAGCTGTTAAAAAAGAAAATGCCGATCTCGGGTTTGCTTTTGATGGCGATGGGGATCGCTTGGGACTTGTTACCGCAAGTAGCGAGATCATTGCTGCTGACAGACAAATGTGTTTATACGCCAAAGATATTTTAGCGCGTCAAAAAAATACCACTATTATTTTTGATGTAAAATGCTCGCGCTCATTAAAAGAAACCATTGAAAAATATGACGGCATTCCTCTCATGTGGAAAACAGGCCATTCACATATTAAAAATAAAATGAAAGAAATCAACGCGCCGCTTGCGGGTGAAATGAGTGGGCACATTTTTTTTAAAGAACGCTGGTATGGATTTGATGATGCGTTATACACCGGTGCACGGCTACTCGAAATTTTGACGCATCAAGATAAATCTTTGGATACCCTCTTTGAAGAATTTCCTGCACAAATTGGGACGCCTGAATTAAATCTTGATATGCCAGATAGTGAAAAATTCATCTTTATTTCAAAACTGATCACGCTTGCCAAAATGAAAAATAGTGAGGGCGAAATTATTACGCTCGATGGTCTTCGCATTGATTTCAATGATGGCTTTGGACTTGTGCGTGCTTCTAATACGACGCCTTGCTTGGTGATTCGTTTTGAAGCCAGCAGTGAAATAGCATTGACACGGATCCAGGCATTTTTTAGAGGGCTGCTCTTGGAGCTTGAGCCTTCGTTAATTTTACCGTTTTGAACTGTGATTACACTGATTAAAATGATTAACTATGATTTTTTTTAACTCCCCTCTTAATAAGAGGGGTCATCGGCGCAGCCGATGGGGGAGATTTATAAAACAATGCCATTAATAAATCCCCCGGTCGACTACGTCGACAGCCCCCTTGTTAAGGGGGCAAAAATATCCATGCTAACACCTTCAGAAAAAAACCACTGGGCCAATGCCGCCCACAAATACCTTTCATTCTTTAGCCCTTTTAAAGAAGTGCAAAGCGGCACCTTTGAAAACGGCGACATTCGCTGGTTTGAGGGCGCAACCCTCAATGTGTCTTATCATTGTCTGGACAGGCATTTACCACACCATGCAAATCGCACAGCACTCATCTGGGAAAATGACGATGGCAGCGTTGTCAAACATTATACTTATGAAGATCTTTATAAAGCGGTTTGTCGCTTTGCCAATGTGTTAAAAGCTCAAGGCATTCGTGCAGGCGATCGCATCTGTATTTATCTGCCTATGATTCCAGAAGCTGTCATTGCCATGCTCGCCTGCAGCCGGCTTGGCGCCATTCATTCCCTCGTATTCGGTGGATTTTCGGCTGATGCTTTGGCCGATAGAATTAATGATGCGGGTGCAACATTGGTGATCACAGCGGATGAAGGCCTTCGCGGCGGGAAAAAAATTTTCCTCAAAAAAAATGTGGATGAAGCCTTAACAAAAGTGTCCTGTGTAGAAAGTGTGATCATCGTAAAATATACCCACGCAGAAATTGCTTGGCATGCCCCGCGTGATAAATGGTTGCATGAATTAGAAAATGCAGTAACAGAAGACTGCCCGCCTACTATAGTGAACGCTGAAACACCGCTCTTTATTTTGTATACTTCAGGCTCTACCGGAAAACCCAAAGGTGTGCTGCATACCAGCGCAGGCTATTTACTCTATGCCAGCATGACGCATAAAGAATTGTTTGATTATCAAGAAAGCGATATTTATTGGTGCACTGCTGACATCGGCTGGATCACTGGGCACTCTTATGTGGTGTATGGCCCGCTCGCCAATGCCGCTACCGTCTTTATTTTTGAAGGCACACCGACGTATCCTGGGCCCGATCGTTATTGGCAGCTGATTGATAAGCACAAGATTTCTATTTTTTATACGTCCCCAACGGCGCTGCGCGCCCTCATGAGTCAGGGTGACAGTCACTTAGATACAACAGAGCGAAAGAGTCTACGGGTCCTTGGCACGGTAGGCGAACCCATCAATCCGGAAGTCTGGAAATGGTATCATGAAAAAATCGGCCACTCGCGCTGCGATATCATTGACACTTGGTGGCAAACAGAAACAGGGGGCGTGATGATTTCACCACGTCCGCATGACAGCGCTCAAAAACCCGGCTTTGCTATGAAGCCTTTCACCGGCATTTTCCCTGCACTGCTTGATGCCGAAAATAATATTATTGAAGGCGAAGGGAGTGGCGTTTTAGTGATTCAAAAACCTTGGCCAGGAATGTTTAGAACCCTTTACAATAATCATGCTCGGTATCTGGAAACCTATTTTAAGCCTTATCCTGGCTATTATTTTACTGGGGATGGCGCTTTGCGTGATAAAGATGGTGATTATCAAATTACAGGCCGTATGGACGATGTACTGAATGTCTCTGGTCATCGGCTTGGCACCGCAGAAATTGAAAGCGCCATCGTGCTGCATGACAGTGTGGCGGAAGCCGCCGTGGTCGGCTGCCCGCATGCGATTAAAGGTGAAGGTATTTATGCGTTTGTGATCCCCATGAAAGGCGTGGTTGCTGATGAAGTTTTAACGAAAGAAATTACTGCATTGGTGCGAAAAACGATTGGCTCCATTGCCACGCTTGATAAAGTTCAGTGGGTCGCTGATTTACCCAAAACCCGCTCAGGCAAAATCATGCGGCGATTATTACGTAAGATTGCTTCTGGAGATACTGAGAATTTAGGCGATCTGTCGACGCTGGCAGATCCGAGTGTGGTGGAAGCGATTATTAAAAGTTTGGACCGTTGATTATTTATCCGTCACCCCCGCGCAGGCGGGGGTCCATTGGGCCCATGGATTCCCGCCTGCGCGGGAATGACGAAAACTAAGAACGCTTATATACATCCTCTAAACGCACAATATCATCTTCACCCAAATAGCCACCGACTTGCACTTCAATAAGTGCAACCTCAGCATCTGTAAAATTTTCCAAGCGGTGGACAGATTCGAGGGGAATATACACGTGTTCATTCACGCTGTATTCTTTGACACTGTCATCCACGGTGACGGTGGCAATGCCGCGCACCACGACCCAATGTTCTGCGCGTTTAAAATGTTTTTGCAATGATAATCTTCCACCAGGCACGACAGTAATCACTTTGACTTGATAGCCTTCTGACTGCGCGAGGGTTTGATACGTCCCCCAAGGCCTTTCATACACTTTTCCCACGATATTAGTTGACATGATTTTTTCCCTCTTTTTCAAACTGATAAGCAAGTGCTAAACAGCCCATGACCCCTGAGCGATCAGCAAGGCCGGGCGTGACGATGAGCGATACCACATCGGCCACCTGCACATAACGGTTAATTTTATCCATGACTTTATAGTGAATTTTTTCAAGCAAATGCTGCTGCTTCATGACTCCGCCACCTAAAATAATTTTTTCAGGTGAGAGCAGTAAAATAACATTCATTAGAGCGGAGGCTAAATAATCAGCCTCTAGTTCCCAGGCTTTGTGATTCGCCGGTAAATGCATGGCAGAGGTCACTTCAAAACGGGCCTTCATAGCACTACCGCTTGCAATGCCCTCTAAACAATCTTTATGAAATTCGCAAAGGCCTTCAAAGGCATCCACTGTTTTATCATGGGGAATACGCATATGTCCCATTTCTTGATGACCCTGCATCGGCAATAATTTCCCCTGTACTACCGAAGCGCCGCCAATGCCTGTGCCAATGGTCATATAGACAATATTCTTTTTGCCCATGCCTTCGCCGTAATAATATTCTCCGAGCGCTGCGGCTTCGACATCGGTGACTAAATGGACTTTTTTATGAAGCCGCTCTTGTAACACTGAAACGATAGGATAATCTTGCCACTCTATTTTTGGCGTAGAAGTAATGTAACCAAAAGTCGGAGAATTCGGATCACTATCTAAAGGACCAAAGGCGCCGAGGCCTAACGATGCCACTTTATCGCGATGCTTAGATTTTCCAAAAAAATCGATCACGGTTTTCATCGTTTTATCGGGATGTTCCGTTGGAATAACTTTTTCTTCCACAATTTTTCCATCGCTCGTCCCAATCGCGCAAACAAACTTTGTTCCGCCCGCTTCAATACCACCATAATAACTCATCGACTTGCTCCGAGATCACGCATCTTTTTATTCGCGTATAAATTGCTTTCAATCGTCTCTAAAGAGACATCTTTAGTCTCAGGCACCATGGTATAAAAGTATATCCAGGCAATGATCGCAATGACAAGAAACACAAAGAAGCTCACGCCCACGCCATAGGTTTTTAATACGATAGGAAATAAGAGCGCGACAATCACATTGGTTCCCCAATTGGCCGCGACCGATAATCCCATACCGAGCCCACGAATACTTAAGGGAAAAATCTCTGAAGGAATCAGCCAGCAAGCCGGCCCTGTCCCAATCGCTTGGCAGGCAATAAAGAGTAAGAAGCAGCCAAAAATGATCCAGGCAACGGTGCTAGAAAGCACCATAAAATGAAGGACAATAACGATGCACAGTAAACTGAGTGCAATACCAAATACGCCCGTAAGCAATAATTTTCTGCGACCAAATTGATCTAAAAATCGGACTGCAACCAAGGTGAATATTACATTCACAAGCCCAATCCCAAAAGTGGCTAAAATGGCCGAGGTTTTTGCACCGATGCCAGCCGCTAAAAATATTTTGGGCGCATAATAAATAATGGCATTGATACCGACCGCTTGCGTTAAGATGCTCACTAAAATACCTAAAGCCAACACTTTATAAAAATCTTTACGAAATGTTTTTTTGCTGATACTGTGCTCGGACTTAATCACGCTAGATAAAGCATGAAATTCAGCTTCTCCTTCACTTTTCCCATGAATACGGCATAAAATGTGTTTGGCTTTTTCAAACTGATTTTTTAACATGAGCCAGCGCGGGCTTTCGGGTAATAGCATGGAAGAAACGAGTAAAATAAGGCCGGGAATCGTTGCAAAACCCAGCATCAGCCGCCAATTTTCTGTAGAAGATAACAGATAATTCATCCCATACGCTAAACAAATGCCGCATACGATAGCTAGCTGGTTTAAGGTCACAAGCCCGCCACGGTGCCGCTCTTCTGACATTTCTGCAATATAAAGCGGTGCTGAAAAAGAACCAATCCCGATGGCAAGTCCAATGAGTAAGCGTCCACAAATGAGCATTGCAATGGAGATTGAAACGGCACAAATCAAAGCGCCGCCAATAAATAAAAGCGCGGTCAAAAGCAAACTTTTTTTACGGCCGATTTTATCATTTAACATACCGCCCACGAGTGAAGTCAGCAATGCGCCAAAAGGTACCGCGCCTACGACAAACCCTTGCTGCCAAGGGCTTAGAATAAAGTCTTTTTCAATATAAAGAAGCGCGCCTGAAATGCTGCCGACATCATAGCCAAATAATAGGCCTGCCAGCGCTGCTGCAATCGCCACGAAGATCATTAAGGTGGATAAAGAAGATGACTTTGACATAGTATTTTTTCTCCAAGAGTTTTGTCTTGTTGCCGTCACCCCCGCGCAGGCGGGGGTCCATTGGGCCCATGGATTCCCGCCTGCGCGGGAATGACGAGCGAGCAATTATACACCCAATTATTGCAAAAAGTCAGTCATACTGTATAATTTCGGGCATGTTTGAATTTCTCTTTGTTATTTTACTGACCATAATAGCCATCAAATTTTTGATTCCCTTTGCCCATAAAGCGGGGCTTGTAGATCATCCGGGCGGGCGAAAACAGCATCACACACCCACGCCACTCGTGGGCGGCATTGCCATCTTTTTTGCTTTTTGTATCGGCCTATTTTTAATCAATGATTCTTTAGAAAGTTATCGGCTCTTTTTAGCGGGCGGCTTTTTATTGGTGGCCACCGGCGTCCTCGACGATGTGCATGATTTAAGCCCCCGCGCCCGTTTTATCATTCAGCTTGCGGTGGCGCTACTCATGGCCATTCAAGCCAAAATTATCTTACGTAATTTGGGCGATATTATCTTTGTGCAAGATATCCATTTAAATTATGCCGTGGGGCTTATCGTCAGTGT
>JBILMY010000021.1:0-9731 GCA_044375265.1 Gammaproteobacteria bacterium
GATGAAATTCATACCCTCGTGGGCGCCGGAAAAGCCGAAGGTTCGATGGATGCTGGTAATATGTTAAAGCCCATGCTGGCGCGCGGCGAGCTTCGTTGCTTGGGTGCCACGACGCTCAACGAATATCGACAATACATTGAAAAAGATGCTGCGCTTGAGCGTCGCTTTCAAAAAGTCTTGGTAGATGAACCGTCTGTCGAAGACACGATTGCGATTTTACGTGGACTCAAAGAGCGCTATGAATTACATCACGGCGTACAAATTACTGACCCTGCAATTATCGCTGCGGCAACCTTATCGTATCGCTATATTACCGATAGACAATTGCCGGATAAAGCGATCGATTTGATCGACGAAGCGGCAAGCCGCATTCGTATGGAAATTGATTCCAAACCCGAAGTGATGGATAAACTCGACCGGCGTTTGATTCAATTAAAGATCGAACGTGAAGCCTTGAAAAAAGAAACCGATGCTTCTTCGAAACATCGTTTATCTTTATTAGAAGACGAAATTAAATCTATTGAAAAAGAATATGCAGATTTTCTTGAGATTTGGAAAGCTGAGATGGCGGCAAGTCAAGACACCAATACCATTAAAGCAGAAATTGAAAAAGTGAAACTCGAGCTTGAAAATGCTCGCCGCGCCGGCGATTTTGCGCGCATGTCAGAATTACAATATGGCAAATTACCTGCTTTAGAAAAACAATTGGCGGATGCCGATAAAGCGGAAGAAAATCAAGACAACAAACAAACCTTGGTGCGCACGAAAGTCACTGCAGAAGAAATTGCGGAAGTGATTTCAAAATGGACGCATATTCCGGTCAGTAAATTATTAGAAGGTGAAAAAGAAAAATTACTGCAGATGGAAGATCTCTTACATAAAAAAGTCATCGGACAAAATGAAGCCATCAGCACTATTTCAAGTGCTATTCGCCGCTCGCGCGCAGGACTTTCTGATCCGAATAAACCCATTGGTTCGTTCTTATTTTTAGGGCCGACAGGGGTTGGAAAAACCGAAGTCAGTAAAGCGCTCGCAGAATTTTTATTCGACACAAGCGATGCCATCGTGCGTATCGATATGTCTGAATTTATGGAAAAACATTCTGTGGCAAGGCTTATCGGCGCCCCTCCGGGTTACGTGGGTTATGAAGAAGGCGGCTATTTAACCGAAGCGATTCGTCGTCGTCCTTACTCGCTTATTTTATTAGATGAAGTTGAAAAAGCACATCCCGATGTGTTCAATATTTTATTGCAAGTCTTGGATGATGGCCGCTTAACCGATGGTCAAGGCAGAACAGTGGATTTCAAAAATACCGTGATCATCATGACCTCCAACTTAGGCGCCAGTGTGATTCAAGAAATGACATCCGAAGGCAAAACAGAGGGCATTAAAGAAGCGGTATTAGAGATTGCAAAGACACATTTTCGCCCGGAATTTTTAAACCGTATCGATGCGGCGATCGTGTTTCATCCACTACAAGCTTCGCAAATTCGTCATATTGCTGAAGTACAATTGCAGCGTCTTAATAGCCGTTTAGTGGACAGAGAAATGACGTTAACGCTCGACACATCCGCGGTCGATTTCTTGGCGGAAGTGGGCTACGATCCTATCTACGGCGCGCGCCCACTCAAACGCGCCATTCAGCAATACATTGAAAATCCTTTGGCAGAATCATTACTCCGCAGCGAATTTAAACCCAAAGATAACATCAAAGTACATTATAAAGACGGGAAGATTAGTTTTTCTGTTTGAAAAATTCCCCTCCAGAGGAGGGGTGGACGCGAAGCGGACGGGGTGGTTGATTTTTACGCTCTGCTCCGTCACCCCCGCGCAAGCGGGGGGCCAGTTTTTTTTGTAGAGACGCATTGCATGCGTCTCAAGGTGGTCCGTCATTCCCGCGAAGGCGGGAATCCAGTTTTTAAAATAAGAGGATTTTAAAATTATGCAAGAAACAGATATTTTCCCCAGTTTTTTAAAATTTGAAGTTCACAGATTTTCCCTACAGGGATGTTATTCAATTACATTAGATAAGAATATTTTTTGTGATATTGATCTAACTGGGTCTGGAAGACTGATTCCTGAAAAAATTTCAGAACAATTTAAAGTCAATATTTGGAAAAAAAGCTTTGATATTTTAAGAGAGAGTAATAATAAGCAACATGCTTTTTGGTTATATGGAAAGCGCACTCCCAAAAGAGAAAATTTTCCTGATAATACGGTTCTTTGTTATATTGAAGACGCTGAACAAGAAATTGTATTGCATTCGCAAAAACCCTTAGCATTACTGCAGCGTATAGAAAAGAAAACAGCAGGGATGTCTGAAAATTATACCTTAACTTTCGAGGATTGCGTAGCATGTTCTATAAATCCTTTGATAGAAAACTCTGTGTCTCGCGAAATAAATGATATTTTATGTTATCTTCAAGATAAGAAATTCATACAGTTTTCTTCGGAAAATACTCGTTCTTTCATAGCGAATGTTCAAATCAAATTGACTGGCTGGGAATACCTCGCTTCACAAACTAACAAAAATAATAAAAGAATATTTATTGCTATAGATTTTGATGCTAAAGGAGAACGTTGGAAAGATTATGAGGGCCTAACTAAAAATAAAATAGTTGAGGTTATCCAAAAAGCTTGCAAAGAGGAAGGTTTTGACGCAAATACCATAGACGCTGATCCCAAAAGCCAAAATATTTATAATAAAATTGTAGCAGGAATTAAAGAATCAAGAGCGGTCATTGCTGATTTTACTTTTAACAATAATGGCGTTTATTATGAATCAGGCTATGCAGAAGCTTTAAATAGAGATGTATTACATATCGTGCATAAAGAATGGCTTAACAAAGAAGATGAAAAAGGAAATAAAATTAACAAACTTCATTTTGATATTCAGCAAATTTTCTATCGTCAATATTCAAATATAAATCCCAATGATCCTGATGATGGATTACCAGAAATTATTAAAAGCTGGATTAAAGCCGTTTTAAAATAATTGGTATGTTTACTGGGTTCCCGCCTGCGCGGGAATGACGACACAAAGTGATAGCTTAAAATCTAATTCATCAACCACCCCGTCCGCTTCGCGTCCACCCCTCCTCTGGAGGGGAATATTATAGTTAATCATTTCAATCCACTTAATCACTATTCATGCAATTACGCCACAACCTGTGGCGCAATTGTCTTCCTATTATCCTGATTCTGTAATTTGGCCACAACCCGTGGCCAAATTGGTTTGTTTTTTCTGGTAACTTTAAGCATAAAAAAGTATTGACATTTTACCATACTTTTGTTAATATCTTAGTATGGCGACTTATTTCGAATGGGATAAGGTGAAGGATTTGCTGAATCAAGAAAAACATCATATTTCTTTTATAGAAGCAGAAAAAGCTTTTGCAGATCCTTTTCGAGTTATTTCTGAAGATATTGAGCACAGTACTGAACACGAAAAAAGATACTACTGTTTTGGTAAAATAGTAGAGGAAATTGTTACGGTGCGTTTTACTTACAGAAATAATATCATTCGAATTATTGGTGCCGGTTATTGGCGAAAAGGTAGGAAAAGTTATGAAGAAAATCAAATACACTGATGAACCTTTGGGTAAAATAAAAATCGTCAAAGATTTTTTGCCAGATCCCAGCGATCTTGTATTCACAGAAGAAACGGTTAAAGTGACTTTATCACTGACAAAGTCTAGTGTGGAATTTTTTAAAAAGCGCGCCTCAAAGCATCATACCCAGTATCAAAAAATGATTCGTAATTTAATAGATAAATATGCGAGCCATTATCAATAAAAAATTCTGTTAATCAAATAAATAAGCGTAATCGCAGTTCAAGACAAAATCCAACTGTCCGAAAAAATCGGATAACTTAGAGGTTTTGATTAGGTTGTGACAAAATGTTACGAACTGAAAAAAAGGAACATGGCGTCATTAATACAATTTGGCCACAAGCTGTGGCCAAATTACCTTGGAATTTAATGAGTATTATTTAAACCTTGATCCCAGCACTATGTCGCGCAATCCTTACACTCCACTTAGACGCGATAAATCGCGTCTCTACGGCCAACGGCAAAGCTGTTGTTAAAACCTGGATCCCAGCTTGCGCTGGGATGACGGCGCAGAGCGGAGAGTTAAAATACTAATTCATCAACCACCCCGTCCGCTTCGCGTCCACCCCTCCTCTGGAGGGGAATATCATAGTTAATCATTTCAATCCACTTAATCACTATTCATACAATTGCGCCACAACCCGTGGCCTAATTACCCTGCGGGCAAATTCAAGCCGTGCTTTTGCTCGCTAACTATAAAGCGATGTCTTTAGATATTTATTTATATCGTGATGGTAAAGCGCATTAATGCGCTGCCGACACATAGGCCCAAGCCTCACCAGTATGTCGAAGTTTGACGCGAACGCGTTTATAGGCATCGACTTCGTAGGCATCCGCTTGGGCTAATTCTTCTGGCGTGAGATCAAACACCATGCCATCCACCGTATCTTTTTTATTGTCTGTGGGGATCAGCATTTTATGAACAGCTTCGCCGCTGAGGGCAATCACTTTGGGGTCATGAATCTCGACGGTTTATAAACGATATCCCAAAAGCACATCTTTTTGGCCCAATAATGTTCTGCCAAACGTGTCTAATTGCACTGCTTCATATTGCAGCGTGCCATAAGAAAAAAGTTTTTCTGTCGTCATTGCGATATCATAGCAAGATTGGAAACATTTTTATAGCTGTTGACAAACGCTGCCGTATAAGATATTTTGAATTTTTCCTATTAAAAATATATAAAAATGCACGCTATAGAAATACAAAAAATAATTATTGATGCCTGGCAAATTATCCCGCGTATTGAAGTTTTTATACGAGAACCAGAAGTGATAAGATTGTTTAATGAAATAGAAGAACATAGGCGGTTTCTCAATATGCCTGACATGGAAAATAGAGGAGAAAGGTTTTTACGTAGAAGAAGTATTGATTCTGCCTCTTATCAAGTTTTCAGAAAGCTTAATGCGGCACTTTTCCCTCGTGATATTCTGTCTTCAGTCTCTTTACTCCATGAGCGTATGTTACGGTTAAAAGAAAAGTATGTTTTTCCCGAGGACTTACAAGCGATGTATAATTCCATCAGTCATTTTGTGACAAAAATGGAGCTTTTAGGATAGGAGTATTGAAAAGAAAATTGTCTTAATTGAGCATAGGGTATTATTTGCTTAACCCCCTATTTTTTGCTATACTTTGCAGCGAAATGTTTACATTTTTAAAGCCTTTTATTGTCCAGAGTCGTTATTTATGAAATTCAGTATTAATAGAGAGAATTTACTAAAACCACTGTCATTAGTAAATGGCGTAGTAGAGAGAAAAAAGAATTTACCGATTTTAAGCAATTTGTTGCTTAGCTGTGATGCCAATACACAGAAACTCACCCTGCTCGGCTCTGATTTAGAAACCGAAATCTCTGCACATACCAGCTTAGATACGATTGAAGAAAGCGGCGACATTACCGTGTCAGCCAAGAAATTATTTGATATCGTTCGCGCCTTTTCAGAAGGCAGCCTCATCCACCTTTTTCTTGAAAAAAACAAACTCCATTTACAATCGGGTGCGAGCCGCTTCCATTTAGCGTCTATGCCTGCAGCTGATTTTCCTAAAATTGAAGAGCATTTAACGGGGGCAAGCTTCGATATCAAAGCCGAGGCTTTAACCAAAATGATTCAAAAAATTGAATGTGCTATTTCGGAAGAAGAAGGTCGGCCTTATTTACGGGGTGCTTTTTGGGATATTGGGCAAAATAGCTTAAAGCTGGTCGCAACCGATGGCCATCGTTTATCTATGGCAGAAACAAGTATTAACATTGAAGGTCACGATAAAAAAGCCATTGTGCCCAGAAAAGCCATTTTTGAAATGAGCAAAATGCTGGCTTCGGTTCCAGAAGAAACAGTAAAAATTACCCTCACCCAGAACCATCTGCATTTAGTCGGATCGGTTTTTGTCTTGGTCACTAAACTCATTGATTTGAAATACCCTGATTACCACAAAGTGATTCCTCGCGGCGCGCATTTATTTATGCGCGTCAAAAAAGAAATCATCAAAACAGTGCTTCTTCGGGTATCTATTTTATCCAATGAAAAATTCCGTGGGGTGCACTTTAATACGGAAGAAAATCTTTTAAAAGTCTTTGCCAATAACCCTGAACACGAAGAAGCCGAAGAGAAAATAGCGGTGAATTATCCCTATAAAGAGTCTTTACAAATTGGCTTTAATGTGGGTTATTTACTGGACGCTATCAATAGCTATTCTGAGGGAGAACTGCTCTTTAGCTTTACCAATGCTGACAGTAGCGTTCTCATTGAGCAAGAAAAAGATCCCTTTAAAGCGTTGCATGTGATTATGCCCATGTTACTCTGAGGTTTGGGATAAATCACGAGGAGTTTTAGCGATGGCAATCAATAAATTGGATATTGCCAATTTTCGTAATTTGAGTAAAGTGTCTTTAGATTTTTCCCCTTCTTTTAATCTATTTTATGGGCATAATGGTGTCGGTAAAACCTCCCTACTAGAAGCTATTCATGTATTAACCCAAAGTAAATCTTTCCGCTCCGTAAGCAATGAGCATTTAATCCAATCGAATTATGAAAAAGCACTCTTATATGGCGAGGCTTTCGGTGGGCCGGATTTATTAAAAATGGGTATGGAAAAAAACAAGAAAACCACCCTACTAAAGGTCAATGGGGAAATTCAAAAAAACGTCCTTCAAGTATTAAGAGCCCTGCCTGTGATTGTAGTGAATCCTGATAGTTATGCCTTGGTCGAAGAAGGCCCTGACATTCGCCGCACTTTTCTTAACTGGGGATTGTTCCACGTGGAACCAAAATTTCATGAAACCTGGCGGGTTTATAGCCGCGTTTTGAAACAACGCAATACCGCGTTAAAAGAAAAAAAATCAGCCCATATCTGGCATAGTTTCGATCCTTTACTCATTGAAAACACGATTTTAATTACAGATATGCGCGAGCGTTATTTGCAAGAACTTAAGCCTATCTTTAAAAAAATCTTAGATTTTTTAAAGTTTCCCGAAGAGGTTCTTTTAACGTATGAAAAAGGCTGGGATACAGACAAGTATGAATCTTTTACGGCTGCGCTTGAAGGATCAAAAACAGACGATACACAAAGAGGACATACGACAGTAGGCGCCCAACGCGCCGATGTGATTTTTAATATTCAGGGAAATTTACCTAAAGAGCGTTTGTCTCGCGGGCAAGAAAAACAGTTGGTTGTGGCATTACGCCTTGCGCAAGGTATCCATCTCAAAAACAGCACACAGAAAGACAGTATTTATTTGATTGATGATTTAGCTTCTGAGCTGGATGCCGCTCGCCGTGGCCGGCTTTTTGAATTATTACAAACACTTTCAGGTCAATTTTTTATGACAGCCATTGAGCCATCGGTATTTGATGAGTCCCTGTTTGCATTGTTCCCCGTGGAACAGTTACATTAGAAGGCGCACCTCAAAGCAGAATCAGATTTTACCTAAAGCAAAATCAACAATATCATAAATATTCCAAAGTACAGCCCCAAATTCTTTATAGTCTACATCTCGGTTTCTAAGGGTGCTATAAGGCTTTCTTAAATTACTGGGATCTATTAAGATGATTCGAGTGGTATTTTTTGCCGCATTTGCATCAGCAAAATTACCTTTTTGATAGGCATCGGCTCCTATGCCGTCATAAATGATAAAAAAAGTGTGAGAAAATCCCTCAATAGCAGGATGAGGTTTTCCACCAATTAAATAATTTTTGTGAGTAATGAAATAAAATAATATATTTTTCTGCGAAAGCGTTTGTTTGGGCTCATTAATAGCTAAAGAAAAAGGATAAGACGTATTTTTAGTGTCAACAATCTCACTTTTTTTATGATGCCAGCTTTGAATAAAAGTTTTTAAATTTTCAAAAAAATTTAAAAACTTACTTTGTAGTTGTGTAATACTGGGCGCTTCTTCCAAAAAATATAAGTTTTTCATTCATCAATCTCGTTATAATAATAAATATATTATAACGCATTGATATTAAAGGAATATTAAGGGTTTTTTAAGGTAGATTAAGAAGCAAAAAAATTTATTGAGATAAGTTGACGCTAAGCGGAAGGTGGTCCGATAAATATTTAGTGGGGATAACAGTGGCCTCAGCGCATTCAAATCCACGGAAATAAACACGATCGACTGCTAATAAGGGGAATCGTGCGGGATAGGTTTTAGCATACCGCCCTGTCGTAGATTCAAAAGCTTCAGTGAGAGATAAATTACTGCAAAAAGGTTTGGCTTTTCTTTGCCAGTCATTAAAATCTCCTGCAACAATCAAGGCTGCATCAGCAGGCACTTTTTCAGAAATAAAACTACTGAGTTTTTTTAATTGCAGTTCGCGTTCTTTATTAAAGAGGCCCAAATGGGTGCATAAAAGATGAATAGGGGTTTGTTGCCATTCTACGGTAGCATAGAGTGCGCCCCGCTGTGAATATTTATGGGTGCTTAAATCTTGATTGCCGATAAAAGTTAAAGGATATTTACTGAGTAATCCATTGCCATGATGGCCATTTTTATAGCTCGCATTTTCGCCATATAAAAAATAATCGAATTGTCCTTTGGCTAAATACTCCAAAGGGTGTTCGCTCGGCCAGTCAATAAATTTTGCTTTACGTTTGTGATGCGCACCCTGCACTTCTTGTAAAAACACAATATCCGGATCCAACTTTTCTAAGAGCGCTTTAATATTCGGCAAAATATGCCGGCGTGCATTGCTGCTGATCCCTTTATGAATATTAAACGATAAAATTTTTAAGGAAGACATTTTTATCCTTACGCTTCGCTTTTCAGCTGCGTAATAAGACGTGCGTGAAATCCACCAAAACCACGATTGCTCATGACGAGCACTTGCGTGCCTGGCGCTAAATGATTTTTCAGTGCTGCTAAAATAGCGTCAGGTTTGCTAAACACTTTATGTGGTTTAGAGAGTTTACCTGACAGTTCCCAATCAAATTCTGCAGGTTTGCAAATAAAGATTTCGTCAGCTAATTCAAAGGCAGGTAAAATCGTGTCTTTATGATGACCATGTTTCATGGTGTAAGATCCAAGTTCAGCCACAGCGACGATTTTACTTTGCGTACCCACTTTATCACGAAGGCCCTTTAAAGTTGTATGAATCGCAGTGGGATGATGTGCAAAATCATCATACACGGTGATGCCATTGACCGTAGCCAATAATTCTAATCGACGCTTCACATTTTTAAAAGTACTTAACGCTTGCCCTGCTGTTTTTGGCGAGATGCCAACATGATGGGCACACACGATAGCGCCCAGTGCATTATGCACATTATGATCGCCCAACAAATGCCATTGAAAATGCGCGACAGATTTTTCATCTTGAAAAATTTCAATATCAGCACCATCAAGGCTATGTTTTTTCACAGACCATTCTTTGCCAAGTAAAGTATAAGGCGTCCAAATCCCTTTTTTAACCACGCGCCGTAACGCATCGTCTTTTTCAGGTAAAACAATCAGTCCTTCACTCGGTACGGTTTTAATTAAATGATGAAACTCTTTTTCAATATCGCTTAAGGTATCAAAAATATCGGCGTGATCGAATTCCAAATTATTCATAAGCAGCGTGCGGGGATGATAGTGAATGAATTTCGAGCGTTTATCAAAAAAACTGGTGTCATATTCATCAGCTTCA
>JBILMY010000022.1:0-9703 GCA_044375265.1 Gammaproteobacteria bacterium
GCGCTGAAATGATTATGCCCGGAGATAACACTAAAATTAACGTTGAACTCATTGCGCCTATCGCCATGGAAGAAGGTCTCAAATTCGCGATTCGCGAAGGTGGCCGTACCGTGGGTGCCGGCGTCGTCGGTAAGATTTTGGCCTAAGGTTAAATTATGTCTGATGTAAATACACCCAAAAAAGTGGCTTCTAAAAAAGCTGAAAGTAGCAAAGCGGCTGCGCCTAAAAAAGCGGCTGTCGAATCTACTGCGCTGCCTAAAGTGAAGCGAAGCAGCAGTGCCACGAGCAATACGCGCATTCGTATTAAACTCAAATCATTTGATTACCGTTTAATCGATGAGTCGGTATCTGAAATTGTCAACACAGCAAAGCGAACAGGCGCTAAACTCAAAGGACCTATTCCTTTGCCGACAGATATTGAGCGATTTACCGTATTGATTTCTCCGCATGTGAATAAAGATGCGCGCGATCAGTATGAACTCAGAACACACAAAAGAGTGTTATATATTATTGAACCCACTGAAAAAACAGTGGACGCCCTCATGAAACTTGATCTTGCCTCGGGTGTCGATGTGCAAATCAAGTTAGGGGTTTAATCGGAGACTAACGAATCATGGCAACAAAGAAATTAAGCCACTTAGGGTTGATTGGCAAAAAAGAAGGAATGACGCGTATTTTTACGGCGGAAGGAAGATCTATTCCTGTTACTGTGGTAACTATTGAAGCCAATACTGTCACGCAAATTAAAACCACTGAAAAAGAAGGTTATACTGCGGTGCAATTGACAACCGGTAAAAAACGCCGGTCACGCGTAAATAAAGCAATTGCGGGTCATTATGCAAAAGCCAGCGTTGAAGCGGGAACTTGCCTCAAAGAATTTCAGTTAACTGAAGATGAAAGCAAAACTTTAACCGTAGGTCAGGTATTTACGGTAGGTGATGTATTTTCTGAAGGGCAATACGTTGATGTATCTGGTAAGTCTAAAGGTAAAGGCTTTGCGGGAACTGTTAAACGTTATAATTATGGTACGCAACCGATGTCGCATGGTAACTCTTTGTCACATCGCGTACTTGGATCGACGGGACAAAACCAAAGTCCTGGCCGTGTCTTTAAAGGTATCGGTATGCCTGGGCAAATGGGTAACGAGAAAAAAATTATTCAGAATCTTGAAATTATTCGCGTGGATAATGAAAGAGGATTACTCTTAATCAAAGGTGCTATTCCTGGTGCAGTGAATGGCCGTGTGGTGGTAACGCCCGCAATTAAAGTTCAATAAACGAGGCGATATAATGGATCTTACAGTAACTAATGCTCAAAGTTTTCAGCCTTCCGGTACGATAAGCGTATCAGAAGCTTTCTTTGCGCGCGAATTTAATGAACCTTTGGTTCACCAAGTGGTGACAGCCTATCTTGCAGGCGGAAGACAAGGGACAAAGAAACAAAAAACCCGTGCTGAAGTCAGTGGGGGCGGTATCAAACCTTGGGCTCAAAAAGGGACAGGGCGTGCGCGTGCGGGAAGCATCCGTAGTCCGCTCTGGCGTAAAGGGGGTAAAACTTTTGCCGCAGTCCCTCGCGATCATTCACAAAAAGTGAATCGCAAAATGTATCGCGGCGCAATTTTTTCTATTCTGTCTGAACTCGTTCGTCAAGGCCGTTTGGTCATGGTCGATGATTTTAAAGTGGAAGCACCTAAAACAAAAACGCTCAAAGAAAAATTACATAAATTGAATCTTGATAACGTGCTGATTGTGTCACATGAAGTGGATGAAAATTTATATTTATCTTCGCGTAACTTAAAAAATGTTGCGGCGATTGATGTGGAAGCGGCTGATCCCGTATCACTCATCGGTTTTGAAAAAGTATTGATGACAGTGTCCGCGCTCAAAAAATTTGAGGAGATCTTCGCATGAGCCATCAGAAAAAAATGATTGATTTATTAAGTATTATTCAGACTCCCCATCTTTCTGAAAAAAGTACTTGGGTAAATGAAAAATACAATCAAGTGGTTTTTCGTGTAAACAAAAAAGCCAGTAAATATGAAATTAAACAAGCAGTAGAAACTTTATTTAATGTGAAAGTTGAAAAAGTGACAACGCTTCTGGTTAAAGGTAAAACACGAAATTTTCGCCAAATTAAAGGCAAGAAACAAGACTGGAAAAAAGCCTATGTTTCTTTGGCTGAAGGTCAGCGCATTGATGTGCTGGATAAAGAATAAAGCGAAGGAATAATAAATTATGACACTGAAAAAATCCAAACCGACGACGCCTTCCCAACGATTTATCATTGGCGTGGTGAATGAAAAACTTCACAAAGGTGCGCCTTATGCGCCTTTATTGGAAGCGCAGCATCGCAATGGCGGTCGTAACAATGTGGGCCGTATTACTACGCGCCATCAAGGTGGCGGTCACAAACAACATTATCGGATCATCGATTTTAAACGTGATAAAGAGGGTGTCTTAGGCACTGTTGAACGTCTTGAATATGATCCCAATCGCACAGCGTACATTGCCCTTATTTTATATGCTGATGGTGAAAGACGTTATATCATTGCATCCAAAAATTTATCAGTAGGTGATGTGATTCAATCAGGTAAAGATGTGCCGATTAAAGAAGGTAATACTTTACCGCTGCAAAATATTCCTGTGGGTAGCGTTATTCATTGCATCGAAATGCGTCCAGGCAAAGGTGCGCAATTGGCACGCAGTGCAGGCGCAAGCGTTCAGCTTTTAGCGCGTGAATCAGAATATGCTTCACTTCGTCTTCGTTCAGGTGAAATTCGCAAAGTGCATGTGGATTGCCGCGCAACCTTAGGGGAAGTAAGTAATTCAGAACATAATTTACGTTCACTCGGTAAAGCAGGAGCAAAACGCTGGCGTGGCGTACGTCCTACTGTCCGTGGTGTGGCGATGAACCCAATTGACCATCCGCATGGAGGAGGCGAAGGCCGTACTTCTGCAGGACGTCACCCTGTATCGCCTTGGGGTCTGAAAACCAAAGGTAAGAAAACCCGTCATAACAAACGAACAACCTCCATGATTGTTCGTCGACGCAAATAAGTGTAAAGAATAGAGGTTATATGGCTCGTTCGTTAAAAAAAGGTCCTTATGTTGACGCTTCACTGATTAAAAAAGTGGAAACAGCCGTCAAAAATAAAGAAAAAAAACCGATTAAAACATGGTCTCGTGCATCCATGATCATTCCTAAAATGTTAGGGCTGACATTGGCTGTGCACAATGGACGCCAATTTGTGCCCGTATTTATTACGGAACAAATGATTGGTCATAAGCTGGGTGAATTTGCGTTGACACGCACATTTAAAATACATTCTGGCGATAAAAAAACGACAACTACGACTAAAGGTTAGGAATACGAATTATGCAAACTTCAGCAAAAATGAGCAGCGTGAGAATTTCTCCGCGAAAGGCGCGATTAGTGGCCGATCAAGTGAGGGGTAAATCTGTGGCTGCTGCATTGGAATTATTGACCTTCAGTCCAAAAAAATCATCGGACTTGATTATTAAAGTCTTGAAATCTGCGATTGCCAATGCGCAATACAATCAAGGTGCAGATGTGGATGATTTATATATTTCTGAAATTTTTGTTAACCAAGCGGGTGCTTATAAGCGATTTCATATGCGCGCCAGAGGCCGTATTAATCGCATACTCAAACGCTTAAGTCATATTACGGTAGTAGTATCTGATGATAAAAAAGGAGCCAAATAATGGGACAAAAAGTTAATCCAATCGGCTTTCGTTTACCCGTTACCCGCGATTGGGGTTCACGTTGGTTTACCAGTAACAAGCATGAATTTAAAGAAAAACTATTACAAGATATCGCTATTCGCACATTTTTGAAAAAGAAATTTAAAAAAGCGGGTGTGAGTCGTATTAAAATCGAGCGTCTTGCGCAAAATGCGCAAGTCATTATGATGGTAGCGCGTCCTGGGATGATCATTGGTAAAAAAGGTAATGAAGTCGATGAGCTGAAAAGAGAAGTTACAAAACTCATGGGTGTTCCTACCAATATTGATATTCAAGAAGTACGTCGTCCTGAAATTGATGCGCAACTCGTCTCAGAAGCGATTGCAGAACAACTTGAAAAACGTGTCATGTTTCGTCGTGCCATGAAAAGAGCTGCAGGTTCTGCAGAGCGCGTTTCTGGCGTGATTGGTATTCGGATTCAAGTCTCTGGTCGTTTAGGCGGCGCAGAAATTGCGCGTTCTGAAAGTTATCGTTCCGGAAGTGTGCCATTGCATACACTCCGTACGCAAATTAGCTATGGTGTGGCAGAAGCGAAAACGACTTACGGTATTCTTGGTGTAAAAGTGTGGATTGCAACCGATCCTTCACAAATGAAAAATCAAGAGAGCAATACGGAAGGTAAAAAACCTCACCGTTCCTCACCAAAATCTGGTAAGGGGAGAGAATAATTATGTTACAACCAAAACGTACAAAATTTAGAAAAATGCAAAAGGGGCGCAATACAGGGCTTGCAACGCGCGGTAATAAAGTGAGCTTTGGTGAATTTGGATTACAATCCACTGAAACCGGCGCCATTACTTCACGTCAATTAGAAGCAGCCCGTCGTGCTTTAACTCGCCATATTAAACGGGGCGGTAAAGTATGGGTCCGTATCTTCCCTGACAAACCGATTACCAAAAAACCACTTGAAGTGCGTCAAGGTAAAGGAAAAGGAAGCGTGGAATATTGGGTCGCTTTAATTCAACCCGGGCGCATGCTGTTTGAAATGGAAGGTGTTGAGGAAACGATAGCCAAAGAAGCGTTTGCACTCGCAGCAGCTAAATTACCGGTGAAAACAATCTTCAAAAATCGGATGGTGATCTAGATGAAAGCAATAGAATTACGCAAAAAAACAAATGAAGACTTAGAAAAAGATCTGCTTGGACTTTTTCAACAAGCCTTTACGCTTCGTTTAAAAAAGCGAAATGCTGAAGCCAATAAAAAAGCTTCTTTAAAACTTATTAAAAAAGAAATCGCTCGCATTAAAACGATTTTAAATGAAAGAGCGGGTGGGAGTGAATGATGACTGAAAAAACAATTCGTACACTGACCGGTAAAGTTGTCAGTGATAAAATGGATAAAACGATTACTGTACTGATAGAGCGTTTAGTACAAGATCCGCTTTATAAAAAATATGTGAAACGTTCACGTAAAATTAAAGCACATGATGAAAAAGAAGTTGCTAAAAAAGGCGATATCGTTCTCATCGAAGAAGGTCGTCCTTTATCAAAAACAAAATCCTGGCGTTTGGTGAGCATCGTTCGCGCTGCGAAAACAACAGAAGGAGAGGAAATATGATTCAAACTCATACCAGATTAAAAGTTGCCGACAATAGCGGTGCAGAAATTGTGGAATGTATTAAAGTCCTCGGTGGCTCGCACCGTCGTTATGCGCATATTGGCGATGTGATTAAAGTCTCTGTTAAAAAGGCTGATCCCAAAGGTAAAGTTAAAAAAGGCCAAGTGGCTTTTGCTATCGTGGTGAGAACCGTTTCTGGTATTCGCCGTATAGATGGCTCTAAAATTGCTTTCGACAGTAATGCAGTGGTAATGCTCAACAACCAAAAGCAACTCATCGGTACTCGTGTATTCGGACCTGTTACACGTGAACTCAAAGAGAAAGGTGAAAATTTTGCAAAAATCACTTCTCTGGCACCGGAAGTTTTATAAAAGGTAAACTATGAAACACACAAAATTAAAAAGCCAATTGAAACATCCGAAATCGAAGATTCGAAAAGATGATTCAGTGATCGTATTAGCGGGTAAAGATAAAGGCCGTCATGGAAAAGTGACGCGTGTTTTTACGAATAAAGACAATGGTCTCGTGTACTTATATGTCAGCGGCATTAACATGGCGACAAAACATGTACGTCCCAATCCTAATGCAGAAGAGCCTGGCGGCATTAAAACTGTGGAAGCGCCGATTGCTGCGTCCAAGGTTGCTATTTTTAATGAAGCCACTAAAAAAGCCGATCGCGTAGGGTATTCTTTATTAGAAGATGGCCGCAAAGTGCGGATCTTTAAAAAAACCAAACAAACGATTGATGCGTAAAGGTAAAATATGACAGAGAAAAAAACAACAGCGCCCCGTCTTCAAGGGATATATAGTAAAAATGTGATCCCGCATTTGAAAGAGCAATTTGCCTATAAAAATGTGATGGAAGTTCCTAAGATCAGCAAGATCACCTTGAACATGGGTGTGGGCGAGTCGGTGGAAGATAAAAAAGTGATCGATGCGGCCGTTGCCGATATGACAGCGATTGCAGGTCAAAAACCCGTAGTGACCAAAGCACGTAAATCGATTGCCGGATTTAAAATTCGTGAAGGCTGGCCCATTGGTTGTAAAGTGACACTGCGCGGTAAAAAAATGTATGAATTTTTAGATCGCTTAATCACGATTGCGCTGCCGCGCGTGAGAGACTTCCGTGGACTGAGCGCGCGCTCTTTTGATGGTCGCGGTAATTACAGCTTTGGATTTAAAGAACAAATCGTATTTCCTGAAATCGATTATGACAAAGTGGATAAAGTGCGTGGTCTTGACGTTGTTATTACCACGAGTGCAAAAACTGATGCGGAAGCCAAAGCATTATTGGCGGCTTTTAAATTTCCTTTTAGAAAATAGGACAAATAGTTATGGCGAGATTATCGTTAATTGAACGCGAAAAAAAACGCGAAAGAACTGTAAAGGCTTACGCTAAAAAACGTGCAGCCTTAAAAGTAGTGATCGACAATGTGCAAAGCACTGCCGAAGAAAAATGGAAAGCACAACTTGCTTTACAAAAGTTGCCTCGCAACGCGAGTCCCACACGGCTTAGAAATCGTTGTGGATTAACCGGACGCTCCAGAGGTGTTTATAGTAAATTTGGTCTTGGCCGCAGCAAACTTCGTGAAGTCGCGATGTTTGGTGATGTGCCTGGATTAACCAAGGCCAGCTGGTAGGAGAGAAGAAAATGACAATGCAAGATCCTATTGCCGATATGCTGACACGCATTCGAAATGCGCAGCAATCAAAGCATAAAACGGTTTCTTTTGGAAACTCAAAAATTAAAAAAGCTATCTTATCGGTGCTCAAAGAAGAAGGCTATATTGAAAATTATTATGCAAGAGAAATAAAAGGTTTATCAAAGTTAGTGGTTGATCTCAAATATTTTGAAGGTCGCCCTGTAATTGAAACGCTCGATCGCATTAGCAAAAGCAGTCTTCGTGTGTATAAAAAAGCAGATGAATTAAAAACTGATTTTAAAACACTGTTGATTGTATCAACGTCCAAAGGGGTAAAATCCCATAAAAAAGCCCTTGCTGCCAATTTAGGCGGTGAAGTTTTGGCTAAAGTATCTTAAAGGAGAGCGTAAAGTATGTCGCGTGTTGCAAATAAACCGATTGTTCTCCCAAGTGGCGTAGAATTTAGCGTAAAAGAGAATATGGCTACCGTCAAAGGAAAAAAAGGCAGCTTATCGCTGGATGTTCCTATGATGGTAAAAATCAAACAGGAAGATAAAACGCTGACTTTTGAGTATGATGTGAAAGAAAAAGTAGCCAATATGCGTGCAGGTACTCTGCGTGCATTATTGAATAACATGATCATTGGTGTCAGTGAAGGATTTCAAAAATCCTTAGAGTTGGTTGGGGTAGGATATCGCGCGCAAATGAAAGGTGCGGCGCTTAATTTAACCCTCGGCTTTTCTCATCCGATTGAATATAAAGTGCCCGAAGGTATCACGATCGAAACGCCTACACAAACTGAAGTGGTTGTGAAAGGTTGTCAAAAAGATTTAGTGGGACAAGTGGCTGCAGAAATTCGCGCTTTTCGTCCGCCAGAACCTTATAAAGGCAAAGGCGTGAAATACAAAAACGAAGTGATTGCGCGCAAAGAAGCGAAGAAAAAATAGGTGAAATGATGAGTGTGAAAATTAAAACCAGACTGCGCAGAACAACAAAAACGCGGTTTAAAATTAAAAGTCTTGGGGTAAACCGTTTATGCGTGCATAAAACGGCGAATCATATTTATGCGCAAGTGATTGATGCAACGGGTGGAAAAGTGTTGGCGAGTGCTTCAACGCTTGATAAAGAAATCCGTGCGAATGTGAAGCATGGCGGTAATAAATCTGCTGCAAGCCTTGTTGGAAAAACTATCGGCGCGCGTGCAACCCAAGCAGGCATTAAAAATGTGGCCTTCGATCGCTCAGGCTTTCCTTATCATGGCCGTATTAAATCATTGGCAGAAGCTGCCCGTGAAGCTGGCTTAGAATTTTAACGTAAACAAAAGGTAATTAACCATGACAATTGCTCAAGAAAAAGAAGTGTCTTCTTTACAAACTGATGGCTTGAAAGAAAAGCTCGTGTCTGTTCGTAGACACACGAAAGTGGTCAAAGGCGGACGTATCATGACCTTTTCTGCACTCGTGGTGATCGGCGATCGTCGCGGTCGTATGGGTGTGGGTCGTGGAAAAGCGCGTGAAGTTTCCGTGGCTATTCAAAAAGCTACCGAGCAGGCCAAAAAAAGCATGGTACATATTGCTTTGAATGGCACCACTTTATTTCATCAAATTAAAGCAAACCATGGCGCAACACACGTCTTTATGAAACCTGCGTCAAGTGGTACGGGAATTATTGCCGGGGGCGCGATGCGTCACGTATTTGAAGTGTTGGGCGTTGAAAATGTGCTCGCAAAAATTATTGGTTCATCCAATCCTGACAATGTGATTCGTGCGACCATGAAAGGACTTCAAGAAATGGTATCACCTGAAAAGATTGCCGATAAACTTGGAAAATCTGTTGAAGAAGTGGGAGCTGCATAATGACAAAATCCCTAAAATTAACGTTACTCAAAAGTTTAAATAAAAAAAATGATCGCGTGATTGCTCAGGTAAAAGGCTTGGGACTTCGCCATATTCGTCATTCAGTGGTAGTCAAGGCCACACCTGAAAACCAAGGCATGATAAATAAAATTGCCTATATGTTAAGTGTTGAGGAAGTATAACCATGAAACTAAATAATATGAGCCCTGCAGAAGGCGCTAAAAAAGTTGGCAAACGCGTTGGTCGAGGCATTGGTTCTGGCCTTGGGAAAACGTGTGGCCGTGGACATAAAGGACAACGCGCACGCGCAGGTGGATATCACAAAGTCGGATTTGAAGGCGGACAAATGCCGCTACAACGCCGCTTACCTAAATTTGGTTTTACCTCACGACGCTCTCTTTTGACAGAAAGCATTCCTTTGTCTGCATTGAATAATGTGGAAGGGGATGTCGTCAGTCTTGATTCTTTAAAACAAGCAAGCATCGTTAAAAAAAGCACCTTGTTTGTGAAAGTCATGCTCTCAGGTTCTATCGATCGTCGTTTGACGATCAAAGGCATTAAAGTAACGAAAGGTGCCAAAGACGCTTTAACACAACTCGGTTCGACTTTCGAGGATTAATGCGCTAGATGTCTTCTAATTCTTCCAATAATGTAAACGGCAGCGGACTTGATGAACTCAAGCGGCGTTTGCTGTTTGTATTTTTTGGACTTTTTGTTTTTAGAATTGGGGCCTTTATTCCTGTACCTGGCTTGGATCCTGCGCGTCTTCAAGATTTATTTAATCAAGGCTCAACCGGCGGACTTTTGGGAATGCTCAATCTTTTCTCCGGCGGTTCGTTTGGGCGTCTGACAATTTTTGCATTGAGTGTGATGCCGTATATTTCA
>JBILMY010000191.1:0-2597 GCA_044375265.1 Gammaproteobacteria bacterium
CTCTTTTAATAACGATATGATTTGGCTTTCGCTAAAGCGTGTCTTCTTCATACAGCAACTCTCCTTTGGCTAAATTTTAACCTTTTTTACTAAGTTATTCACTGTACTATTTTACGGGAGGCTTACCATCCGATAAAGCGAAGAGGAATTGCACACACACAACATTTCAAACTGACTCACTAGTTATCAGTGCTATCCTTTAAAACCAACTAAGCAATGAATCGAGATAACTTAAATTTTTTTGAAAATATTTAAGTTCAATAAGTTTAGCGGCATTTTTTTCATAAGGCTGCTCTATTTTTAATTCATACTTTTTCTCTGCTTCTTCTTCTTTTTCTTCTTTTTCTTCTTTAATGACAAAATTATAGCTTGTCATAGGCTTAGGCTCTGTAGTAGGCAGTAAAGAATAGCCTTTATGTTGAGATACATATTCATAACCGTAATAGAGTCCTGCCCCTATTTTTTGAAAAGGATACACTGCAACTTTTCCCATTTCTGTTAAAAATCCCGCTGTACCTGTGGTCAAGGGTAAGAGAGAAACTGCATCTCCTAACCCTGAAAAATATTCCATATATTTTTCAAGAATATAATTAAAAACTCCATTTTCCCACATTTTAGAATAGGCATTTTTAAAAGCCACGACAGACAATGCACGGGTAGCATTAAAGGTTTGCCAAGCGATCAGGACAATTAAAATGGTTGCGACTAAACGAGGAAGATTGCCCCCGAAATATTGAATAGATTTGCATTTATCTCCCCATTTTGAGGCAAAAAAATGACTTAAATTTTGAATACAATCGGTAATATAATAGGTAAACGTCACTATTTCAGGCAAACAGACAACAAAACCCGTCAGATACATTCCCAAGACGTTCTTAAACTCAAACTGATCTTTTAAAAATTCGGCTCCCCCATGCGATCTCGCAAGGGCAATAGCCAAGGCAAGCAAAAAGCCTATAAATACCTTAACAGGGCCATAACTCTCTTTCAATAAATTTTTAAATTTAGCGGAAATATGTTGAAATCCAAATAAACCATAGCTTGTGGATAAAACAAAACTTGCGCCCAGCGCAATCCACCCTAAGGTAACATTGTCGACCAAATTTTCTTCCCCTTGTCGCGCAAGCAAGGCGGGAGGAATGGCAGAAACGGCGGAAAAGGCCAAATAAAGAAAGTGCTTGGCTTTATTGGCTCTGCTGCTCGTTGACCACCAACTTTTGAATTTATCCTTGGCGTGATCAAATAATTCATTGGCAGGAATATAGTTCGCAATCATATTGCCCATCATAGCAATCAAGAGTCCCCAACCAAAAGATAAGGCGGAAGCTACGCCAAACCCTGTTAATGCCGCTGCTATAATAGCGAGTAGTTTAAAAATCCAGCTGCCAAACTCTAGGTTTTTATCCACGACCAATTCTGCCTTATTTTTTTCAGTTAAGGTAAAAGATAAATTTAAATCATACAAATAAAGGTGGGTGCCCTCAGGATTCAGATCAAAGCGTGAAATAATTGGGTTATCCCCGGCGTGTTGAATGGTAGTGTCTACTTTAGCGATACTTATAGTTGTCATGTTATTTTATAGTCTTTAATAAAAAAATTAATAGGGAGGCTGCATAAAACCTTCCCTATTATTTAAAATGCCCCTATTCCGCTAATTTCATATGCGGAAAGAGGATCACATCGCGGATGGATTTTGAATCCGTCAAAAGCATGACCAAGCGATCGATGCCCATGCCCATGCCCGCAGTGGGTGGTAAGCCATATTCCAGCGCTGTGATGTAATCTTCATCATAAGGCATCGCTTCATCATCCCCTGCTTTTTTAGCATCCATCTGTTCACGAAAGACTGCTGCTTGCAACTCAGAATCATTGAGCTCAGAAAAGCCATTGGCAAGTTCCCTACCTGCAATAAAGAGTTCAAAGCGCTCTGTTAAAAATGCATTGCCTGGCTGACGTTTGGCCAGCGGCGATACTTCTGCAGGATAATCGGTAATAAATGTCGGTTCATGTAAACGGTGCTCGACCGTTTTTTCAAAGATCTCGATTTGAATTTTGCCAAGGCCGTAATGCGGTAAAACATCTATGCCCATTGCACGCGCGATGCTGCTCGCCTGCACTTTATCTGACAATGCATCGCTGGTAATATTGGGATTAAAATGCAGAATAGAATCAAACACCGACCATTGTTTAAAGGGTTTTGAGAGTTCGAAAGTCTCGCCTTGATAAGTAACTTGCTCTGTGCCAAGTACGCGTTTTGCGACAAAACGAATCAGGCTCTCGGTAAGTTCAATGGCGTGATGATAATTAGCATAGGCTTGATAGCACTCTAACATTGTAAATTCGGGATTGTGCCGCGTGGATACACCTTCGTTTCTAAAATTGCGGTTAATCTCATAGACTTGTTCAATGCCGCCAACGACCAAGCGTTTTAAAAATAACTCTGGTGCAATACGTAAAAACATATCCATGCCGAGTGCATTATGATGTGTTTTAAAAGGTTTAGCTGCGGCGCCCCCTGCCAAGACTTGCAGCATCGGGGTTTCGACTTCGACAAAACGGCGGGCTTCAAAAAAATGACGAATGGCATCGAGCGTTTT
>JBILMY010000192.1:0-2595 GCA_044375265.1 Gammaproteobacteria bacterium
AAATGATACCGGAATCTCGCAGAGTAAATCTAAATTTTCACGCGTAAAAATAGGATGGGATTTGATATGAATTTCAACATACAGATCGCCATTGCTTCCCCCTTGCGTACCCGCTTCTCCCTCACCCGATAAACGCATCCGATCTTCATTATCAATACCTGCAGGAATTTTAACGGATAATTTTTTGGTTTCACGAATACGCCCACTGCCACGACAATCTTTACAGGGATCTGAAATGGTCTGCCCTTGACCGTGACAAGCAGGACAAGTTTGCTGCATAGCAAAGAACCCTTGCTGCATGTGAATTTGTCCCGAACCTTGACAGGTTTTACAGGTCGTCACGGAAGTGCCTGGTTTTGCCCCAGAGCCATCGCAGGTTTTACAAGAAATATAAGCAGGCAAATCAATTGTTTTTTCAGCGCCTTTGACAGATTCTTCTAAAGTGATTTCCATTTGATACAGTAAATCACTGCCTCGCTCGCCTTGCGGTTGCCCTGAAAATCCACCACGGCGCGCACCGCCAAAAATATCGCCAAACACATCGCCGAAAACATCCCCAAATCCACCGGCAGAAAATCCACCAGCACCCTGACCACCCGCGCCCATGCCACTCAGGGCTTCGGCGCCATATTTATCGTAAATGCCCCGCTTTTGTGGATCACTTAAGATTTCATACGCTTCTTTGGCTTCCTTGAATTTTTTTTCTGATTCAGGTTTATTGTCCGCATTTCTATCAGGATGATATTTCATGGCGAGTTTGCGAAACGCTTTTTTGATTTCTGCTTCGTCTGCTGTTTTCGCTACGCCTAAAATCTCGTAGTAGTCTTTTTTTGTGCTCATGGAATTCCTTTGTAAAATTCCCCTTCGCACTGCGAAAGGGAATTAATAACAATTTCAAATGAGACGCGATGGATCGCGTCTCTATATTATTTCTTATCGTCTTTGACTTCTTCAAACTCCGCGTCAACGACATCGTCTTTTTTACCAGAAGCAGAAGGCTCTTCAGGGCCGTGCGTATGACCTGCATCTGCACCGGCTGTAGACTGTGAAGCTGCTGCAAATAACCCGCTGGATTTTTCACTCACCGCTTTAATGTTATTTTCAATGGCTTCTTTATCATCGCCTCTAATTGCTATTTTGAGTGCCTCAACAGCTGCTTGAATGGCTTCTTTCTCAGAAGCAGCCACTTTATCACCAGCTTCAGACAACATTTTTTCGGTTAAGTGTACCGTTTGATCACCTTGATTACGTACATCGACTAACTCTTTGAATTTTCTGTCATCTTCTGCGTGCATTTCTGCATCTTTGACCATTTTTTTGATTTCTTCTTCAGACAGTCCGCTCGACGCTTTAATAATGATCGATTGTTCTTTGCCCGTATTTTTATCTTTCGCAGACACATGCAAAATACCATTGGCATCAATATCGAAAGTCACTTCAATTTGTGGCGTGCCACGCGCTGCAGGTTTAATATCCGATAAATCAAATTTACCGAGTGATTTATTATCCGCTGCGCGTTGACGCTCTCCTTGCAATACATGAATGGTCACTGCCGGTTGATTATCTTCCGCAGTTGAAAAGGTTTGCGCTGCTTTGGTCGGAATGGTCGTGTTTTTATCGATGAGTTTTGTCATCACACTGCCCATGGTTTCGATACCCAGTGACAGAGGCGTCACGTCTAATAAGAGCACATCTTTGACATGACCTGATAATACGCCGCCTTGAATTGCAGCGCCCACAGCGACTGCTTCATCTGGATTCACATCTTTACGTGGCGCTTTACCAAAGAATTTTTCTACCGCTTCTTGCACTTTAGGCATACGCGTTTGTCCGCCGACCAAAATCACTTCATCAATTTGCGCAGCTGTTTTGCCGGCATCTTTTAAAGCAACTTTGCAAGGCTCGATGGATTTTTGAATTAAATCTTCTACCAAAGATTCAAGTTTTGCACGCGTGACTTTCACATTTAAATGTTTAGGTCCGGTAGCATCTGCCGTAATGTACGGTAAATTCACATCGGTTTGTTGCGCGCTCGATAATTCAATCTTTGCTTTTTCTGCTGCTTCTTTTAAACGCTGAAGGGCAATCGAATCTTTATGCAGATCAATACCATTTTCTTTTTTAAATTCATCCACCAAATAATCAATCAAGCGTAAATCAAAGTCTTCGCCGCCTAAGAAAGTATCGCCATTGGTGGCAAGTACTTCAAATTGTTTTTCGCCATCGATTTCAGCAATTTCAATAATGGAAACGTCAAAAGTTCCGCCGCCTAAGTCATAGACTGCAATCACTGAATCGCCTTTTACGCTTTTATCTAAACCATAAGCAAGTGCTGCAGCAGTGGGTTCATTAATAATACGTTTGACTTCGAGGCCCGCAATGCGACCGGCATCTTTGGTGGCTTGACGTTGCGAATCGTTAAAATAAGCTGGCACGGTAATCACCGCTTCATGCACTTTATACCCTAAATAATCTTCAGCTGTTTTTTTCATTTTCATGAGAACTTGCGCAGAAACTTCAGGCGGCGCCATTTTTTTGCCTTTGGCTTCTACCCAGGCATCACCGTTATCGGCTTTGACAATAGCAAAGGGGGCA
>JBILMY010000193.1:0-2576 GCA_044375265.1 Gammaproteobacteria bacterium
AAATGAATGAACAGATAGCATAATGGTAGCTAAAATGGCAATTTGAGTTGTGCTGTGTTTATGTTCGTACAGCTCTCGGGAAATATGCTCCAGAACCAGTAGCAATAAAAAGCTACTTCCACAAATTAAAAAAGCAAAAGGATAGTGATAACCGGCTGCACTAAACTCACTTGCAGCATCTCCCAACATATGAATCAATCCCGCCCCTAAAAAAACACCGCAGGCAATAGCCTCTCCAATCGGAAAATCAAAATAGGGGGATGTCAGCTTTTTTTTAAAAGGTAAAATTCCTGCAAAAACGGTAATGACTAAGATAATTATTAATGCGAGTGGTTTAAAATGAATCATACTTCTGAAAGCCTCGTATTGTTTTTATAAAGTTTTTAATTATAACATACCTACCTAAGGATTTTTACCCTGTATTTCTTGACAATCCCTCCTTTTTTGCGTAGAGTTTCAGCTTCTTAAACACAGGTTCTCTGAAAATGAGAACGCTTTTTAATTTTAAACTCTCATAGGAAAAAATCATGAAAAAATGGCTTGCACCTTTCGCTATATTAGGCAGCGTTTCTTTAAGTGCCTGCTCCGTCAGCATGACGGCTGACGTTGTCAACAGTTATACGCTGCCAAATGGCACAGAAATTCACAATGGAACGACCATTCCTGAAGATAGCTGGGGCTGCAAAAGCGTTGCGCAAAGCACTGTTGCGCTTAATGATAAAGGTTTCTGGGATTGGCTTTGGTATAATAACAACGACTACGGTTATATGGCAAAAGTGTCAGGCAATTATGCAGCAGACAATAAGCTCAATACTAATTACATTTTCTTTAAAGTCCCCACGAAAGTTGGTATAGCCAATGTGTCTGCCCGTACGCAAAACACGGTCATGGTCACTTACTTTAAATGTAAAGTGGTGAATCCGTAAATTATAAAGGAGCGCATCTATGTCCATTCTCACTGCCTTACACGCCCGCGAAGTCTTAGATTCTAGAGGTAATCCCACCGTTGAAGTGGAACTGACCCTGGATAAAAAAATCACAGCACGTGCGATTGTGCCTTCCGGCGCTTCCACGGGTTCTCGTGAAGCCTTGGAACTGCGCGATAAAGATCCCAAACGGTATTTGGGCAAAGGCGTGCTTACGGCAGTGGCGAATGTGAATGGACCCATTGCGAAATCCATGTTGGGCACTTCTTTTGAAACCCAGCAAGGTTTTGATGAAGCGCTGCTCACCTTAGATGGTACTGACAATACATCCAAACTTGGCGCCAATGCCCTCTTAGGTGCTTCGATGGCTTTTATGCGAGCGCAAGCACTGCTTCAACAAAAACCCTTGTATACCCTTTTAAATGAAAACGTTTGTCTGCTTCCCACGCCCATGATGAATATTATCAATGGTGGTGTGCACGGCGATAATGGCATTGATATGCAAGAATTTTTAATTGTGCCTTTTGGCGCGCCTTCGTTTAAAGAAGCGCTTCGTTATGGCAGTGAAGTCTTTCACACCTTAAAAAGCTTACTCAAAAAAAGAGGTTATGAAACCAGCGTCGGCGATGAAGGCGGATTTGCGCCACGCTTATCTGGTAACGCAGCAGCTATTGAACTTATTTTAGAAGCCATTATGCTGGCAGGTTATAAACCCGGCATCGACATCAGTATTGCCATCGATTTGGCAAGTACCGAATTTTATAAGGATGGCCGCTATGAACTTACGGCAGATAAAAAATCGTTAACGTCTGAACAAATGGTGCATTATTTACAAGATTGGGTAAGACAATATCCGGCGCTGATTTCCATTGAAGATGGTATGGCAGAAAATGATTGGAATGGCTTTACCTATTTAACTGAATGTATCGGCAATAAAATTCAGCTGGTCGGCGATGATATTTTTGTGACCAATCCCAGCATTTTTGCCGAAGGGATTCAAAAAGGTGTGTGTAATGCCATCCTCATCAAACTCAATCAAATTGGTACCGTGACTGAAACCTTGAATGCCATTGCCATGGCAAAAAAAGCCAATTATGCTACGGTCATTTCTCACCGTTCGGGTGAAACCGAAGATACTTTCATTGCCGATTTTTCTGTGGCAACGCAAGCCGGTCAAATTAAAACCGGATCACTGTCACGCTCTGAGCGCATTGCAAAATACAATGAACTCTTACGCATTGAAGAAGCCTTAGGCTCTCGCGCCCATTTTGCGGGACGAGGTGTTTTTACACATTTGGCATGAAACAAAAAGTTGCGCTCGCGCTCTTAGGTGTTATTTTTTTATTGCTGCAATACAGCTTATGGCTCGGCCATAGCGGTATTTTTGCCTTGCATCGCCTCGATAATCTCATCGATGAAAAACAAGCATTAGTGGATGCAGCGCAAAAAAGAAACGATCACTTGATTGCTGAAATTAACAATTTAAAGCAAGGCAATGAAGCCCTTGAAAATCACGCTCGCCAAGATTTAGGCATGGTTAAAAATAATGAATCTTTTTATCAAATCGTTAAAGACAAGTCGTAAGAAAAAACTTCAAAATTTATCCGCCCCCTTAACAAGGGGGCTGTCAACGCCAGTTGACTGGGGGAT
>JBILMY010000194.1:0-2575 GCA_044375265.1 Gammaproteobacteria bacterium
AATTTTTTAAAAATGCTGCGCTCACTCAAGCCATCGATAAAGCCATTCAAAACAATTCAACTTTACATGTTATCGGTCTTTTATCCGATGGCGGCGTACACAGTCATGAAAAGCATAGCTATGCCCTGCTCGATTTGGCAGCCTCCAAGGGCCTTAAAAAAATTGCGGTGCATGCGTTTTTAGATGGACGTGATACCCTGCCTAAAAGTGCAGAAAAATCTTTGGCGGCATTAGAAACACAGTTGAAAAAAATGGGCGTGGGACGCATTGCATCTCTTTGTGGTCGTTATGACGCCATGGACAGAGATAAGCGCTGGGATCGTACTGAAAAAGCATATCAATTGTTAACTGAAGCCAAAGCCCCTTATCACGCTAATACTGCCGTAGAAGGATTGCAGGCTGCCTATGCGCGCGGTGAAACCGATGAATTTGTATCGGCGACAGTTATTGGCGATCCTTGTTCAATGCAAAATAATGATGTGCTCATTGCCATGAATTTTCGCGCTGATCGCATGCGACAAATTATTTCTGCTTTAACCGATAAACATTTTAGCGGATTTACGCGAGAAAAAATAATTCACTTTTCAAATGTGACTACGCTCACTGAATATGATGAAAAATTTTTTGTAAAAGTTGCTTTTCCGCCTATGGCGCTGCACAATACTTTAGGCGAATATATTGCTGCGCAAGGTAAAACGCAGCTTCGCATTGCTGAGACGGAAAAATATGCGCACGTGACTTTCTTTTTTAATGGCGGCGCTGAGACACCCTTTGCGCATGAAGATCGCATGCTCATTTCTTCCCCTAAAGTCGCCACTTATGATTTACAACCTGAAATGAGTGCGGGGGAGCTGACCGAGAAATTGGTCGAAGCCATTTTATCCAAAAAATATGATTTGATTATTTGCAATTATGCGAATGCCGACATGGTGGGGCACAGTGGAAAAATGGCGCCCACCATTAAAGCCATTGAAGCGCTGGATACTTGCTTTGGCGACATTGATGCAGCCTTAAAAAAAGTCGACGGTGAGATGATTTTAACGGCCGATCATGGCAACGCTGAATGTATGATTGATGAAGACTCCGGCGGTGTATGCACTTCACATAGTATGAATCCCGTGCCTTGTATTTATGTCGGGAAAAAAGCAGAAGTGATTTCTGTCACGCATCCCACCTTAAGTGATATTGCACCTACTATTTTATCCCTCATGAAATTGCCTGTCCCGAGTGAAATGACAGGACGGGCATTATTTCGAGAAACGGTGTGAAACGATTTTTTGTAAGCCTCATTTTACTGTGTGCTACTACCCTGCTTTTTGCCGATGAACTGAGTAAAGTACAAGAAAAAATTCATCAAACCAAAGCACTCTTAAGCTCACAGCAAGAAGCTCAAGCAAAGGCGATGGTGTCATTAAAAAAGCTTGATCTGTCTATCAATACGATAGGTAAATCGCTGCGAAAAACACAACAACAAGTTTCACTTGCGCAACAAAAATTAAACGGGTTAAAAAAAGAAGAGGCCGTCTTACTTAAAAATATTATTGATCAAAAAAACGCCCTCTTTGCCGAATTAAGCATTGTCTATCAACTCCCGGAAAAAGGATTTTTAGAACGTCTTATCAATGGTGAGTCATTTAATACTGCTTCGCGAAATCGGCTTTATTATCGCTATATTGCGCTTAACCGTGAAGTCCAAATTAAATCGCTGCAAGAAAAATTAAACGCCTTGAACGTATTAAAAATAGAGATTAAATCGCAGCAATCCGTCTTAACATCGCTTGCAGGAGAAAAAGCTTCGCAGCGATCTGCGCTGCAAAAAGAAGAACGGGTCAGAAAAAAAACAGTGACGGCGCTTAAAAAACAAGTACAAAGCACGAAAGGGAAGTTACAGCAGCTTGAAAAAAATGCACGCGATTTACAAGCGCTTATCAATCGCCTCTCACAAAAAAAATTATCTTTAAGCACAGAGTCTTTATCCTGGACTTTACCGATCAAAGGCAAAATTACCCAGCGTTATGGCGATGCGCTACAAGGCACGCTCAAAAGCCAAGGTGTTTTTATTGCTGCGCCAGGCGGTGAAAATGTAGTAGCTATCAATGAAGGCCAAGTTTTGTTTGCCGACTGGATGCGCGGCTATGGACTGATTGTCATCGTCGAGCATCCGGGGAATATGTTATCGCTCTATGCCCATTGTGATTCTTTATTAATTGAGGCGGGTGATGTGGTTCAAAAAAATGAACCGATTGCACTCAGCGGTAACTCCGGCGGCTTTTCCCAAACCGGCCTTTATTTTGAAGTGCGCAAAAATGGCAAGCCTGTGAATCCCGTCAAATATTAAAAACTTTGTTCCGTCATGCCTCTGAGAAATTGGCAACGCCAACAATGCTATTTCGAAGCTGAATTTATTCCCAATTTTCTATCGGAACGAGTTTTGGGAGTAAAGGATGCATCGGCAGTTGAATATCGTTTTTTTGTTGTATTTCAAGATAGGCTTTGATTAACGTATTTAAAAAATCATTCCATTTATTTTTAATAGAGGGAGATAATTGCGAATTCGTGTAGACTGTCAATAATT
>JBILMY010000023.1:0-9591 GCA_044375265.1 Gammaproteobacteria bacterium
TCCTTTACCGCTCGTGAGTTATGGGGGAACCTCGATCGTGACACTCATGGCAGGGTTTGGGATCATTATGGCAGTGCATACGCATAAATCGCTGGTACGTTGAGAAAATTCCCCTCCAGAGAAAAAATTGGCAGGACGGCCAATTTTTAACAACGGCTTTGCCGTTGGCCCGAAGGGTGGAGCGCAAGGATTGCGCGACATAACGGGTGGACGCGAAGCGGACGGGGTGCTTGATTTTGAATCTATATCCCAAAAACAGCCCCTAAAAATCAAAAAAGACCTTTTTTTTTAATTTTATTTCCTATATACTGTAATTAAATTTAATATTTAGGTGCCTTTATGGAAATATCGAGAACAGAACTCAATTTGGTGCTTGCCAGATTTAACCCCTGGTGGCGAGATGGGGATAAATTTATCGACTTGCCTCTTTGGCGACGGGCTGTATTTAATGAGTTATGGCAATGGGTAGTTGAACCGCCCGCGCCTCGGGCTGTTTTACTGTCTGGCGCACGGCAAGTAGGGAAAACCACTTTATTACGGCAAGTGATTCAAGACTTGCTTAAAAACGGCGTGCCCACCAGTAATATTATTTATGTCACCTTTGATCATCCACTCATTAAATTAGCAGGTATTGATGCAGTATTAACAGCGTGGCGCGAAAAAGAAGTAATTAAAGATAGCCCAGAGTATCTTTTTATCGATGAAGCACAATTTATTCCAAACTGGGGCACTTGGATCAAACACCAAGTTGATTTTAACAAACAACAGCGAATTACCTTTACGGGTTCGGCTTTGCCATTGATAGAATCTGATCTTGAATCAAGTGTGGGTCGTACTCATACCATTCGTTTAGCGACTTTATCTTTCTATGAATATTTGCAGTTAAAGGAATCTGTGAGATTAAAACAATATGAAAAGGTAAAAACATTTAATAAATCATTTGAGGATTTAAATTGGCTTGAGCGTATCGTTATACCAAAAGAGCTTCCTGTAGCTTTAGCAGAACTCCCCAAAATTAATTCATTAGAAGAATTATTTAATTGGACATCACAACAATTTTTAAAAACATCAGAAACAGCTGTGTCTTATGTTGCACATTTTCATGAGTATCTTGTACGGGGTGGTTTTCCACAAACCACAATTGTTGAAAGTATTACACAGGCACAAACTTTACTCAGAGAAGATATTGTCGATAAAGTATTAAAACGGGATATGACAGCATTATTTGGTGTACGCCGAATTCAAGAGTTAGAACAAACTTTTTTGTATCTCTGCATGCATGACAGTGGTCAATTGAATATGGAAAGACTAAGCTCTAATTTAGGAGTTAAAAATCAAACTGCAAAAAGCTTTATTAAGCTATTAGAAGCGACTCATTTAATTTATCAATTACCGAAATTCGGTGATGGTAAAGAAGTTTTGCGAGGCAGGAATAAAATTTATATGGCTGATGCAGCCATTTCTCCGGCTGTTTTTCTAAAAGGCAAAGGCTTTTTAGAAGATTCTATCGCTTTTGGTAAGGCGATAGAAACGACAGCTTTCAAGCATTTATACGTCTATTATTGCAATACCGCACGATTAAGCTATTGGTTAGGTCAAAATAAACATGAGGTGGATGTGATCGCTGAACAAGCAGAAAATTATATTCCTTTTGAAATCAAACAAGAAGCTAAAACAGATATTCGTCATTTCAAAGGTCTCCTCGAATTTTGCAAAGAAAAAAATGTGAAGCAAGCGTACATTGTGACAAAATCATTATCTGAGTTTGGCTTGCAAGAACAAAGCATTGCACCCAATACGCAGATCATGAAAATTCCTGCCCCACTATTTTGTTATTGGCTAGGGGCGTTGGAGTTGAAAGAGAAATGATAAATAGAAGATTTTCAATAGAACTTAAGATACAAATTTTTCACTACTCCCCTTGCGGGAGAGGTCTGCGCGAAGCGCAGGGTGAGGTGTAAATATGTGGACAAAAGAAAAAATACTTAATGAAATTCAAAGAGCAGCAAAAGAGAATGCAGGTAGACCTTTAGGGCATATTAGATTTGAAAAAGAAACAGGGTTGCGTAAATCTGATTGGCTTAAATATTGGCCGCGATTTACAGATGCACAAAAAGAAGCTGGTTTCACTCCTAATCAACTAAATTCTGCTTATGATGATGAGTTTATTATTGAATCTTTTATTGCTCTTATTCGGAAATTAAAAAAAATTCCTTCATGGGATGAAGTCAGATTCGAATCAAACAATAATAGTGCGTTTCCGACTCGGAATACTTTTGATCGGTTTGGTATAAAAAAAGATCTTATTGCTAAAATAATTGAGTCTTATCAGAAAGAAAATAAATATGAGGATGTTATAAAATTATGTCGCGATTTTTTGGAGAATAGTAAGGCTAAATTTGAAAAGGATATTGAAGAAATTAACCTCCCCCAAGTTGGAGAAGTTTATCTTTACAAGTCAGGAAAGCATTACAAGATTGGTGCGTCGAAAGATACTGTGAGAAGAGGGAGCGAACTAGGTTCTAAGCTACCAGAAAAATTAGAAATGATTCACATAATTTCAACTGATGATCCCTTTGGTATTGAAAAATACTGGCATAATCGGTTTAAAGAGAAGCGATTGAATGGAGAATGGTTTAATTTAAAAAGTACTGATATAAAAGCATTCAAAAGATGGCGAAAAATAATCTAATTTGTAGAAGGTTAGTACCCCTCTCCCTCGCCAGCGTTGCTGGCTCGACCTCTCCCGCAAGGGGAGAGGTGAAAATTCATGGACCCCCGCCTGCGCGGGGGTGATGCCGCAAGTAAATTAATGCCCTATCTTTCTCTCAACAGGCCCTTCATACAACTGACGTGGGCGGGCGATTTTAAAATCACTTTCTCCCAGCATTTCTGACCATTGGCACATCCAGCCACTCATGCGGGCCAGCGCAAAAACTACCGTAAACATATCACTGGGAATACCCATAGCTGATTGTGTAACACCTGAATAAAAATCGACATTCGGAAATAATTTGCGTTCGATAAAGTAAGGATCTTCGAGGGCAATTTTTTCCAGCGCCTGCGCTAATTCAAACAAAGGTTGATTTGCACTGCTCAGTTCTTTTAATACTTCATCACAAGAATGTTTCATAACGATGGCGCGAGGATCGAGATTTTTATAGACGCGATGGCCAAATCCCATCAAACGGAAATTGTCATTTTTATCTTTAGAACGGGCAATGTAATGCGGGATTTTATCAATACTGCCAATTTCTTTGAGCATGTTAAGGCAAGCTTCATTGGCGCCGCCATGCGTCGGGCCCCACAGTGCTGCGACACCCGCAGCAGCGGCTGCAAAAGGCGTTGTTTCTGTTGAGCCGGCCATGCGCACCGTAGAGGTTGAAGCATTTTGTTCATGATCCGCATGCAGAATGAAAATACGATCCATGGCTTTGGCAAGCGCTTTCGAGGGTTTTTTACCAAACATCATATAAAGAAAATTTTCTGCATAATCAAGCGATACATCTGGCACAATAAAATCTTTTCCTATTGTTCTTCGATAGCATGCGGCAGCAAGCAGCGGCACTTTGGCGACTAAACGAATAATAGTGGTTTCACGATCGGTGGCATTTTTCACATCAACTTTATAAAAACTATCGAGACCACTGAGGCCTGCAATGAGCATGGCCATGGGATGTGCATTTTGAGGAAAGGCAGCAATGATATCAAGCACAGCTTGCGGTAGTGTGGTTTCTGATTGAATGGCTTTTGTTAAAGCAGTTTTTTCTTGTGCATTCGGTAATTCTCCTTTCATGAGCAAATAAACGACATCCAGATAATCTGCTTTTTCTGCCAAGTCTTCAATGCGATAACCGCGGTATAATAAAACACCGGCATCACCATCAATATAGGTAATAGTCGAGCGGCAGGCTGCGGTGGACATAAACCCAGGATCAAACGTGTAATAACCATTTTTGATGAGTGATTTAATGTCGAGTACCGGCAAGCCAAGACTCGCTTCATACACCGGTAATTCAACATTACCCCCACTCGATAAAGTTAAACGGACATTAGACATACATCGCTCCTTTTTATGCTTTTAGAAAAATATTTTTAATCGTGCGGTAAGGGTACTGTTGGTGAGTCCTGTGCCTTCGACAGGAACGGATTCAAAACCGATGGCGCCGGAAATGCCTTTGCTGTAATCGGTATCATAATCATATTCAATTTGCATGCTGACATTGGGTGATACGGTTACCCCCGTTTGCGCTAAAATGCGGCTTTCTGGCATAGGGAATCCACTGTTACCATTGAAGCCCACCGCTTGCGAGGAGCCTTCATAACCCAGTGTGACTGAATGTATTTTATTCATCCAGTTAAACGCATAACTGCCTTCTACAGAATAGGCAGAAGGTTTTGCGCCAGTGGCACTTGCGCCCGCGGCACTGTAATAGGACCAGTCTGACACGTCAAAGGCATCGGTGACAGTAAAATAATCTGCCAGTACATCAATGGGGCCTGTATGATAATCGATATGGGCAGCAATGGCAGGCACTGCTTTAGTCATGTAAACGCCTTCTTGTACGGGTGAAAAATAATTCCCAACATTGATATTATCGGCAATGTTATCGACATAATCGACATACATATTGTAGCCTGTCGATGCCATTTCTTGCATATACCCTAATTCAGCCGTATAGCCATGGGCTTGATACTGATTGTTCGGTGCATTATCAAAGGTGGCAGTATCACCATAAGGCTGGCCATTGAAGATTGAAGCATTCGCATAAAAGCCATTCATATTCACAGCGCCGACTGTGATAGCGGTTTGATTGATATTGGTAAATTGTTCAGGCAAGGTGCTAGAAACAGAATCATGTAGATAGTTACCAAAGTTAATATATTGACGGCCGACTTTTGCATAGTAATTGCCGCCGTTATACATCACTGCATAAGCTTCCGAGAAAAAGAGAGATGAGGGAGGATAATAAGTGCCTTGTGTAAAATTCGATTGATACGTAAGCGTTAAATGCGCACGTATCCAGGAATTTAATTGAGAATCCAAATACACTTCCGAAGTGGCTAAACTGAAATTATAAACGTCATTGCCAGAAGTCGTATCGGAGTAACCGCTGTGTTTACTGCGGTAATTGCCTGTCGCATACAAAATACCCGTAACACTGGTTTGATCTTCTTGTAAGAGAGCGACGGGGTAAGAGCTGTCGCGTGCTTTGTCGATGACATTATTCCAAATATATCCTCCACCGTATAAAGTGGGCTCGTTTGCAGGGGCTGCAATGGCAGTGGTTCCTATCAATCCTAATAAAGCGGCTGTGCTGACAAGCTGTTTTAATTTCATCATGAACTCTCCAGTAAATTAAGGCAGGCGAACTATAAGATAAATGCGCGATGAAATCAAGAGTGTTTCGTTATCAACTCTGTTTGGGCTTGCCTCGTCATCCCAGCGAAAGCTGGGATCCATGGGCCCACTGGATTCCCGCTTTCGCGGGAATGACGGAAATAATTGTTATCAAGAATGCTTCTTCTTCCAGCCTGTAATGGTGGTTTGTTTGGCACGGGAAATCGTGAGTTCCTCGGCAGGCGCATCTTTGGTGATGGTAGAGCCCGCGCCAATGTAAGCGCCTTCGCCGATAGTAACGGGCGCAACCAGTTGGGAATCAGACCCAATAAAAGCGCCATCTTTAATAATTGTTTGAGATTTTTGTTTGCCATCGTAATTGCAAGTGATTGTGCCTGCGCCGATATTGACGTTTTTGCCAAGCGTCGCATCACCAATGTAAGACAAGTGCGGCACTTTGGAGCCTTCACCAATTGTTGATTTTTTGATTTCCACAAAATCGCCAACTTTCACATGATCATCAAGAACCGTTTCGGGACGTAGACGTGCAAACGGGCCAATTTTGCAATGCGCGCCAATGTGGCTGCTGTCAATCACTGTGTGTGATTCAATCACACTGTCATTCTCAATCCGACAATTTTTTAAATGCACAAAGGGGCCGATAGACACGCGATCGCCCAAGATAACCTCGCCTTCTAAAATCACATCGATATCAATGCTCACATCCATGCCAACAGTAATTTTTCCACGGCAATCTAGGCGCGCAGGGTCGGCCAATTGCACGCCAGCTTCCATCAAGCGTTTAGCTTCTTGCGCCTGATAAAAACGCTCGAGTGTCGCTAACTGCATTTTGGTATTGATGCCTTGCGCCATCTGAGGATACGGCGCTTTAATGCCTTCCACCGTGTAACCATCGCTGATGGCCATTGCGATGACATCGGTTAAATAATATTCGCCTTGTGCATTGTGGTTTTGCAGTTTTTTCAGCCAGCCTAAGAGCGGTTTGACGGGCAAGAGCATAATACCGGTACTGATTTCAGTAATGGCTTTTTGCGCGGCGCTCGCATCTTTATCTTCAACAATTTGGATAATGTGGTGATTTTTATCCCGGATAATACGGCCAAGGCCTGTTGGGTCGGGCATGTCGACGGTCACGAGCCTAAAGGTGTTTTTTTCACGATCTTGTAATAAAGTGCTTAATAATTCGGAAGATACTAAAGGCGTGTCACCTAGTAATACCAATACATGTTCAGAGTGCTCAAAAAAAGCGGTAGCTTCTTTTAGCGCATGGCCTGTTCCTAGCTGGTTTTCTTGATGGATAAAATGATAGGGCTTTCCCTCAAAATGCGCACGGAGTTTTTCGCCTTCATACCCTTCAATGATAGCGATAGCAGGAACCAGTGGCGCAACCGTGTCCAGTAAATGGCTGAGTATCGGTTTTCCTGCCAAGGGATGAAGCACTTTAGGCAGGCGAGAATGCATACGAACGCCTTTGCCCGCGGCAAGGATCACAGCGCAAAGAGAAGAGGAATGATTCACCATGGCGCTTAGTATAATCGAATAACGAGGAGATTGCCAAATTTGTAGAGACGCGATTTATCGCGTCTCATGAGCCGCATGCAATGCGGCTCTACAGGGTGGCGGTTGACTAAATCCTGTTTTTTCGTTACAATCCACCCCCTTCCTTATTCAGAAAACCCCGGAGAAAATTCACATGGCTCGAGTCACCGTTGAAGATTGTTTACAACATGTTAAAAATCGTTTTGAATTGGTATTGATTGCCAGCAAACGTGCGCGTGAACTCATGCTCACTGGTAAAGAGCCATTTGTAGAATGGGATAGAGATAAAGCCACCGTCGTTGCATTACGTGAAATCGCGGCAGGTTATATCACTGCGGATATTTTGGATAAAGCAGAACCCGCTTTCCAATCTAAACAACGTGTGGTCACATATTCTGAAATCGATGCCATGGAAGATATGGCTTCACTGGATGAGCAAGTGACTGTGGTCAGCGAGCCTTCTGAAGTAGTAGAGCTCGAAGAAGTCGAAGTTCAAGAAAAATAAGCCATGTCGCTTGCGGCGCTCAAAAAAGCACTGCGTATAGAAGTTGATACTGTCTATAAAGAAACCCAGCAACGTTTTTTTAAAACCGAAAAAGGTCAGTATGGTGCAGGCGATAAATTCTTAGGCATTCGCGTTCCTATTCTTAGAAAAATCAGCCGTGCTTTTTCAGCACTTACTCTGAACGAACTTTCCCTCTTGTTGCATTCCGCCTATCATGAAGAGCGTGCCATTGCGCTGTTTATTTTAATTTTGCAATACCAGCGCTCCGAGAGTCACAAAGACTATTTTGAATTTTATCTTGCTCATAAAAATCGTGTAAATAATTGGGATTTGGTCGATAATTCTGCGCCTGCGATCGTGGGCCATTATTTAGTCGCGCGACCCAAAGATCTCTTATATAAACTTATCAAATCCCATAATCTATGGGATAGACGCATTGCGATGGTGAGCACGCAATATTTTATTCGCCAAAAAAAGTTAAATGATACTTTTGCGCTGGCAAAATTATTGCTGGATGATAAAGAAGATCTCATGCATAAGGCTGCAGGCTGGATGCTCCGCGAAGCAGGCAAAGTAGATGAAGCCTTGCTGATCCAATTTTTAGAAACCCATGCCCATGCCATGCCGCGCACGATGTTACGTTACGCCATTGAAAAATTTTCTGTACAAAAACGTCGTTATTTTCTTGATTTTTCTGCCTCATAAAAGTATAATTAACGAGAAAAATTCCCCTCCAGAGGAGGGGTGTCTGCCGAAGGCAGACGGGGTGGTTGAAGTATGTATTACCCCTCACCCTGCGCTTGCAGCGCAGACCTTTCCCACAAGGGGAGAGGTGAAATCTTATTAATTAACTATGAGGAATTTTTATGGCCACCATCGACAAAGAAAAACCCACTGATCGCACTGCCGCACTCAAAGCAGCCCTGACACAAATTGAACGTCAATTTGGTAAAGGTTCTGTGATGAAACTCGGCGAAGGAAATACCAGTCACGATATCGAAGTGATTTCTACGGGTTCTATTGGGCTTGATGCCGCCCTCGGCGTTGGCGGGCTTCCCAAAGGACGCGTCGTTGAAATTTATGGACCAGAATCTTCAGGAAAAACGACACTCACCTTAAGCGTGATTGCGCAGTGCCAAAAAAATGGCGGTGTTGCTGCATTTATTGATGCCGAACACGCGCTCGATCCGATTTATGCGCGTAAGCTCGGTGTGAAAACAGAAGACTTATTGATTTCACAACCCGATACTGGCGAGCAAGCCTTAGAAATTGCGGATATGCTCGTGCGCTCAGGCGGGATTGATGTCCTCGTGGTTGACTCTGTGGCAGCTTTAACGCCGAAAGCAGAAATTGAAGGTGAGATGGGCGATAGCCATATGGGATTACAAGCGCGTCTCATGTCACAAGCCTTACGTAAATTAACGGCCAATATTAAGCGTGCCAATACGCTGGTCATTTTCATTAACCAAATTCGTATGAAAATCGGTGTGATGTTTGGCAGTCCTGAAACCACGACGGGTGGTAATGCCTTAAAATTCTATGCTTCTGTACGTTTAGATATTCGCCGCATTGGCAGTATTAAAGAAGGCGAAGAAGTTATTGGAAATGAAACGCGTGTAAAAGTTGTGAAAAATAAAGTCGCGCCGCCTTTTCGTATGGCTGAATTTGAAATTCTGTATGACAAAGGTATTTCTAAAGAAAGCGAAATGGTTGATTTAGGTGTGAAGCTTGAGATGATTGAAAAATCCGGCGCTTGGTATAGCTATAATAAAGAGCGTATCGGTCAAGGCAAGGCGAACGCGAAACAATATCTCATCGATCATCCGGAACTATCTGCAGGACTTGAGAAAAGAATTCGCGAAGAAGTCTTAAAAAATCATCACGTCATTGAAGTAGATAATTCTATTGCTGCAGAAGAGGGCGAGGAAGCGTAGACATTTTGTAGAGACGCGATTCATCGCGTCTTATGAGACGCATGCAATGCGTCTCTACGAATCAAGAATAAAAAAAGAACAGTTTTTACACTGTTCTTTTTTATTGTATTTGGCAGGCCAGGAGGGTCTCGAACCCCCAACCAATGCATAAGGTCAGAAACATATTGCACTTTAGAGGGGAAGAAAAGTGCAATACAGAAACATTGGATATAAAGTAAAAGGATTGTATAAAATAGCCGAATATGCCCTAA
>JBILMY010000024.1:0-9587 GCA_044375265.1 Gammaproteobacteria bacterium
ATACCTTGAGTAGAAGATTCCGTAGAGCGAGCAATATCCGTATCTTCAATACGTAATATAAAAGTTCCTTGGTGAGCGCGGGCAAACAGCCAATTAAATAAAGCGGTTCTGGCGCCACCTAAATGTAAATGACCTGTGGGAGATGGTGCAAATCGGGTTTTAATTTTCATATGTAAAGCTATTAATATAAGGTTTGACTTTTTACAATGGTTGCAAGCCCTTTTGCACGGTAAATATCTAACATGATCCCGTGCATAGTTTTTTCATCATAGGCTTCAATGCGTTTGGCAAAAGAAGCATCCTCTATAAGGAACATTTTATGTTTTCTGCGTCGTGCTTCTTCTAACGTAGATAAACAACACATAACGGAATTATAGCCAATAAGATATACATTCCACTTTTCTTCACTTGCAAAAAGTGCATTCATATTATCTGAAAATCCCTCATTCGAATAACAAGAAAAATCCGTTTTAACAAAATGTCTTTCATTTGCTCCGGGTAAAAATCCTAGAACAAAATTAAAATAAGGGGTGGTTGGATTAAATCTTGGCGCAGATTCACCATTTGAATGTTGCACATGAATGATTTCCCAAGCATGCGAACGGGCAAATTGTAATACTTGATGGCATACGGACAAGCTTGGCTCAATTCCTTGCAAATAAAACGGTCTGCCTGGTGTTGTATATTCCAATTGGATATCTATTAAAACTAATACATTTTTAGACATATCATTCTACCTATTCAAGCAATTTTAGCCTTTTGGATTTTTATCATACGTCGACGTTGATATATATTATTTAAAATAAGTGCTGTTGCAGTAAAGAGAATCCCAATAATCTGAGAAGGAACTGGAACAATACCTTCTGCAATTGAGATTAAAAAAGCTGTTACAGGAACAACATCCATAAATAATACGCCATTGATTGGTGTAATAATTTTGTTGCCCGCATTCCAGCAAAGCACACCAATAAATCCGGCAACAAGCGCCATATAAATTAATTCAGGCGAAATATCAATTACTGTCGACATTGAAGGAAAGCTAATATTTCCATTGCCTATAAGAAAAAAAGTAACAAGGTAAATTGTTGGTAATCCACATAATGTAGTCATCGCCGTATATCGAATAGGAGACCATTTAGGAAAATAGGTTGCACCTACTGTATAAAGCACCCAGCATATTGCACCCAATAACATTAATAAATTGGCATTATAATTCTGTGGGCTTGTGACAATGAGGAGTGGAGAGCCTTTTGTAATCACGAGAATAACGCCGAGAAAAGAAAGTGCAATAAACCCAAAAGAAAATGTGGGGGGGCGAATACCTTTTAATCCCCACGTCATGAGTAATCCCAATAATGGCATGGTGGCCATCATCATAGAGGCGCTCAACGCACCTTCTGGCCCTGCAATCTTTTGGCCCAGGAAAACAAAGAAACCAAATCCAGCGAACCCCGCCGATCCAAATATCCATAACAATAGCGCCTTACCTTCGAATTTAAAAGCGCCTCTTCCCTCTCGAAAATACAAAAAAGCAAGGAAAATAATTCCTGCTATCGTATAACGAAAGGCTGTAAAAGTAAAAGGGTCTATTTTTTGTAAAGCGTGCGTCATAATAGGAAACATCGTTCCCCACGACAAGGTCGCCAACAAACAGAATATAGCACCCTTAAAATAATTATTTTTTTCTAACATAATTTACCTCGTTTTTAAAGTTTAATTTTTCCTGTGGATGTATATTCCAAGTGTGGAACCACATTGATCGTAACATTTTCTAAATGGTGTTTTTTCGAAATCAATTCTATGTCTTGGCGTAAAGATGCGAAGGGTATATATTTCTTCGGAACAATATTAACAGATATTTTCGGGTTATCAAAAAATTCTTTAATGAAAACATCAGAGACATAAGATAAACCTAAAATATCACTTTCTGCGCCATATAAGTTTAATACCTGTTCTTTAGGTTGAGCGCTTCTCTGCAAAACAAATAAATAATTTTCGTTATTAAGATACCCGTAATCTACAGTTACTAAATACTGTCTCCCATTTATTTCAACAAAGGGCGAAGGCGCATTTAAATATTTATCCATATTCATATAACTAAAAATAGCGATTTTTCCAATTTTACCTGTATCCACAGGTTTATTTTTATCATCTACAATAAGAATCTCGTTACCTTCAAATGCAGGACCTACGCTGCCTGGATGTTTTGCAAATTGCGCAGAACTTAATAAAGTATTAATGCCTGTTTCTGTTGTTCCATAGTATTCATAGACAATAGATCCTAATTTTGAAATTGCTATTTTTTTAACCTCGGAAGAGCAGTTTTTACCGCCAGTAATTAAAAATCGCAATTGCGAGAAATAAGTGGTTTTATTCTCACTTTCAAGCGCTTCTACAATACCTTTTAACATAAGAGGAGACATAAGAGTCGTAGTGATTTTTTTCGAATGCAAAATATCGCATAATTCATAAGAGTTTTTAAAATGTCCAATTACTACTGTACACCCTAATCCAAAAAACAACCGAGCCCAACCCGTTGTACCCACATGGTGCATAGGCAAGCATAACAAATGAATATCTTCTTTGTTAAATCCATAAGTTCTTTGCAAATACTCAAACCGTTGCTTATCAAAAGAACGTGTTCTATAAACAACTTTAGGAATGCCTGTCGTTCCTGAAGTAAATGAAATACTAGAAAAAGGCATACAGACTAAATTTTCCAGGGAAGTTGTTTTTTTGAGCGCAAGAGATTTTTCAACAAAATCTTCAACTTCATAAAACTTACAAAGTTTATTTAAATCTGATAGGTCTCTATTTAAATATTTCGATACAAAAATATATTTTACACCAATCGTTTCTATCAATAAAGTTAATTTTTCTATAGGTAAATGATGATCGATTCCTTGAAAAGGAACGCCTAATGTTGCAAAAACAGAAGAAAGAAGCACCAAATCTGAGGAATTATCAGACATATATAAAACGGGTTTATCTTTTTCCAATTTTTCTAATTCGACTACATTTCCTAAAAGATAAAAAACGGATTTATCGAATTTTCCCCAAGAAATGATAGTATCATTTTCAATGATGGCAGCTTTATCAGGGAATTCAGCTGCAAATTTTTTAATAACGTCATATTTAATCATAGTATTGCTCCAGGTTAATTAATAAAGTTGAAAGACACTGATCCCGTTTTTTATTTTATCTTGTATTTCCGAATAAATATTCGTTGCAACAAGTTCTCCAGGTGTATGCAATGGGATCCCTGGAGGATAGGAAATAATAAATTCATTTAATCCAATTTTTCCAATTTGTTGATTTTTTCGCATCGAACTTAAATCTTTTAAGCCTGTCAACAATCGCTCAATTTGTTCTTGTGTAACTCCCATATGAATATTAAGGAGCAAGGTATCTTCAGTATACCGATTAAAATAAACGCCATGGTTATGATAGAGGTATTCTTGAATTTCAGAACCTGACATTCCCAAATGTTTAATGTTGACATGGATCTTTAATGGGTCTAAATTACAAATTCCTTTTGATATTTTCTCTAAGTTCTCATTATTTTCTTGCTTAAAAATATATTGTGATAAATTAAGACGAATCAAAGAAGCACGTACATATTCAGAAAGATTTAAAGCTTCAGATAATATTTGGTCTCCACAACTTTGCATTTGGGAACGAGCTAAATCCATAGAAGCTAAAATTGCATAATTAGGAGAAGTTGAGTGCAACTTAAATCTTGACTTATAAAGTTTCTGAGTTATTTCATCACTTGCAAAACTGTGAATATAAGATGCTTGCCTTAAAGTCATTAAAGATTTATGTGCTGACTGAGTCGAAATAATATCTACATTTTCAAACTGTTTTGCTGCATAGCCTGCAGTATATTTATAAAGCTCTTCATTAAAATAAAACGCTGCTGACCAAGCTTCATCAATGATAAATTTTATATTTGGAGAAACTTTGATAATCTGCATAATAATTTCACTAATATTATAAATAACACCATCATAACTAGCAGCGGTTAATATAATGACATCATAAGGACTATCACTTTCTTGTGCATTTTTTACTTTTGAAAGTATTTCTTCAATATCCACATACTTTCTCTCTGTTTTATTGCAATAAATTTTGCTATAAAAATAATCTACTTGTGCATGTTTATCACTCACTCCAAAATGCATAGATTGATGAGATTGGCGATCAAGCAATACTTTTGTTTTTTCTGAAATTAAAGCATCAATGACAATTTGATTAGAAATGCTCGTGCCACAAGTTACAAATAAAGTATCTTTAGCTCCAAACAACTCCGCCGTGTAATCCTGTGCTTTTTTTATACATTTTCTAGGATAGAAAAAAGAATCAAATATTTTTCCAGTAACTGTTGTCTCTAGGGAAAAATATTTATTCCCAAACAATTCCTTATACTTTTCATACCCTCGCGTCTTAGGATTTATCATAGAAATAGGCAATGCATGAAAATTAGCATTTAAAATCTCCCTGTTATCGATTAAAAAATCGACTATAGGCGTTTCATTTTTTTTTCTTTTCTTATTTGGTAACATATTTGCTTCCATTATTTAATTAGGTTAAATATAGGGGTTATTTTTAGTAACCCCTATCGAAGTAGGCTTACCTAAACATATTTGCGCGGCGCCCCTTCTTTTACCTTGCATTAAGCTAACTATTAACAAGTTCAACCTAAAACATGTAACAATTATACATTATATGAATTAAAAATGCAACTTATTTGGGCGATTTTTTCTTAAAACTTGTATTTTTATTATATATCAACAACTTAAACTTATATCCGCTTATTGAAAAGTAATAAAAATTACAAAAAACTAACTTTTTTACCCATTTTTGCTCAAAAAATTGTTAGATTTTTCTTTCTATAGATAATGACTTACAATTCTGCAACCTATTTATGCTATTAATTTACTGGAAAAACATGACCGCTATTAAGCAATATTTTCCGTCTAATGAACATTCTCTATCTTACCCGGATAAGATAAATGCTGCTTTTGAAATTTTAGAAAGAAGTAAAAATCTTCAAGCTCCTGCAATTTATTCAGAAACTGCAATTTGGACATACCAAAACTTTATTGAAAAAATCAACAAAATCGCAAATTATTTATCCACTAATTTTAAGTTACAACCGGGAACGCGAATTCTATTAAATGGTTTTAGCTCCCCGTATCTGGCCGCCACCTGGTTTGCAATTTTAAAATTAGGATGTATTGCAGTAACAACAGTTTCTATGTTGAGAGAAAGAGAATTAAGTTCTATTATTGAGCTTAGTCATTCAGCACTTATCATTGCAGATTTTAAAAATAATGAGGAAATATTAAAAGCTGCGGCGAAAATTCATTTTTTAAAACGTGTTGTTTTCTTTAACTCTAAAGATGAAAATACTTTAGAAAATCTAATAGAAAAAGAGTCCATAGAATTTTCGGCTTTCTCCACGAATGCAGATGATTTCGCTATTCTCGCATTTACTTCTGGTTCAACAGGAAAACCCAAAGGAACTTTACATACTCATCGAGATTTGATGTATATCTGCGATTGTTTTCCCAAAGATATTTTAAAAGTTCAATCGACTGATATTATTTGCGGAACTCCACCCCTGGCTTTTACTTATGGCCTGGGTGGAATGTTATTATTTCCACTCAGGTATGGTGCCGCCACTGTTTTGCTTGATAAACTCTCCCCAGAGAATTTATTAGCTGCTATAGAAAAATATAAAGTCAGTATTTCTTTTTCAAGCGCTACAGCTTATCGACTTATGCTGCCTTTACTTCATAAATATAAATTAGAATCGTTAAAAAAATGTGTGTCAGCGGGAGAGCCTTTACCTAAAAGTACATTTCATCTGTGGCAAGAAAAAACAGGGATAAAGATTATTGATGGCATCGGCAGCACAGAGATGCTACATATTTTCATCTCTGCTGCTGAAGATCAAATTAAGCCTGGCACTACTGGAAAACCTATTCCAGGATACCAAGCGAAAATTATAGATGAAAATGGAAAAGAATTACCAAACAATACCATTGGCTTATTATCAATTATTGGCCCTACAGGTTGCCAATATTTAGAAAAAGACTTAGAAGAAAAATATGTTAAAAACGGCTGGAATATGACTGGAGATCTTTATCAAAAAGATGAACAAGGTTATTTTCATTTCCATTCAAGAGCCGATGATTTGATTCTTTCTTCCGGTTATAGTATTTCAGGTGTTGAAATAGAGAATGTTATATTGGAGTACCCTGAAGTAGAAGAATGCGCAGTCGTTGGAATTCCCGATGAAACGCGGGGACATCTGATAAAAGCTTATATTAAATTGAAAAACTCAGAAGAATTAGAGGAAATTTTAAAAGATATCTCAGGATTTATAGCGCGAAATATTAAAGATTTTGTTCGAGAAAATTTAGCTATCTATAAATGCCCACATATTGTTGAATTTGTCCATAATCTACCGAGAAATCCAGTAGGAAAAGTACAAAAGTTTAAGCTAAAATAAAATTTTATTTTTTATAAGAAATAACACTTTCTTGTAAAAATTTTACCTCAATATTATCATCTTTTGCGCATTGATCGGAGGTTGGAATAATATCTATTTCAACATCTTTCCCTGAAGCTTTTTTGATAAATTCAGCTGCCGATCGGTAACCATCGGTAATAAAACGTTTGTGATCATAAGTTTCAAAATTAACCTGATATTGACCTTCTATTTTTATTTCACCTCGACCTTGAGTAGCTTCTGATAAAAGATCGGCGATCTTCTGTGAAGTAAGTTCTAAATCATTACCTAAAGTTTTCATCAAAGACTGCGATAAAGATAACCAATCCTCTGTTGCCTTTTGATATTGGCTATTGGAAAAACGTCCATTTTTTGGTTGAAATTTAACTTCACGGTTATCACATTCATCACACAAAAATATCCCGCCAGGCGCTAATAAATCAATAATATTTTTCAAAACGGTAACTAATTTTTCTTTGGGTAGGTGAACCAATACCCAGCGACAGTAGATCAAATCAAAAGGACCTTTTGATTTTAATAGGGAAAAATTCTCTAGAAAATCCAATTGAAGAATTTCAGCTTTTGGAAAACTGTGTAGATTTTTTTGGCTCCATGCGACTTGCCCCGGATCTTTATCCACCCCAAGATAAGTTGTTGTAGGGGGACAATTTGCTAAAACATCAACAGCCAATAACCCTGAACCACAACCCAGTTCGAGTATTTTTTGGCGAGGCAAATATCTTTTAATATAAGAAGAGGTATGAGGATTATGAAGGGCATTTAATCCTTTTAGACGATTGGCTTCTACTTCTTTAGCCGCTGTTGTATACATGTAGGGCATAGATTTCGGCATTAAATTTTTTCTCTGATGATAATACATGGTATTATAGAAAGGGGGAAAAAATATATCAAGGGTATTGTTGTGCAAAAAGGTCAATATATTGTTTCTAATGAACATTCTCATGAAGGTGAGCGACTTCGACTATTAAACGAAGCTTATGCCCCTATTGCTCAGAAAGTATTATCAAAATACCTTAAAAAGGGAGATGCCATCTTAGAAATTGGTATGGGTTCTGGAGAAATGGGAGCCTGGTTTTCTGACCAAATTGGACCGTCCGGTAAATATATGGGTGTTGATGTAAACCCAACGCAAATTGAACGCGCTTCCCAACATTTAAAAGAAAGTAAAAATGTAACCCTTATTCAAGAAAATATTTTTAATCTTGATAAAAATTCAAAATTTCTACAAATTAAACCTCTACAGGGATTTAATTTAATTTATTGCCGTTGGTTATTATGCCATATCTTAGAATCAGATAGAAAAAAATTCATTCAAATTATTCTTTCTTTACTTGCACCAAATGGTGTCTTTATTTGTGAAGATTCGGATTATAGAGGTATGTATCTTCAGGTAAGTGGTATACCTTCTGAAAGCAAAGCGATTGATGGCTGGAAGGAAATAACGATACTTTTAAAGCAAAAAGGGGTTTTAAACTTAGAATACTCACCAGAAAAAATGCTGGCTGATTTTAAAGAAATAATTAAAGATTCTCCCCAATATACCGCAGAAATCGTAGAAGTTTTTCAAGCAGAACTTAAAGGAAAACAAAAATATAGCTTAATCTATGGTCTTGAAACTATTAAGAAAGCTGCCTTAGTACATGCAGAGTATAGTGAAGAAAAGATAGACAATCTTATAAAAGAGTTTAAAAAAATCGCTGAAAACAATTTGGCTACAGTCTTTTTTTATTTCAATACTTTTGGGAGAATTATGAAACAAGAGGCTAAAAAATCCTAAACTATATTTAATTAAAATCTAGGTAAAATATAGTCAATTATTTATCAAATCGCTTAAAGTTGGTAAAATTTCATCTATCGCATTCGCCGTTAATAATTCATCATGCGTCTTTTTATTAACTTCATAGACTTCTACATTTTTTGATAGGTTTCCCCAATAATTTTTAGGATCATCGAAAAATTCAAAATTTTGAGCCAGCTTTTGTGCCTTGAACAACAAAATAGATGCGGAGCTTTTTTGAGGCTGATAAGCTAATAACATATTCATATTATGTTTTAATAGTTTTAGAAAGTAAGGATACTTTTTTATTAGAAATCGTGAAGAATATGTTTTTTCAAAGTTTTTAATCTGTTCACGCATACTTTCATCTATCCATTTTTTATTAAAATACATTGCAGGGAATCTTGCCCAACTATCCCATAGTATAATTTTTTTTACCTCACTTCCAGATTTAATAAGTTGGTTCGCTATTTCGAATGCATAGTTTCCACCCGAAGAAAACCCACCTAAAATATAAGGGCCAGTCTTTTGAATTTCTCTTATAGCGTGAATATAAGCTTCAGCGATCTCTTCAATTTTTTGAAACAAAGAAAATCCTAATTCAACACTTGGATCTCGAATAGCATATATAGGATTCTTTACATTTAACTTTTTAACAAGAATTTCATAGCAAAATATAGTACCACCGAGTGGATGTATTAAAAACAAAGCTGGCCCTTCCCCATCCCGCAATTTAACTATAGGAGAGATATCTTGTATTCTTTTAGTGTTCTTTTTTACTGCTTGAGAAAGCAATTGAATTGTAGGCGTTTCAAATACAACATGCACAGGAAGAGTGCTATGGAATTTTTCATTAACTTTAAAAATCATCTGCATAGCAGATAAAGAATCCCCCCCAAGGTCAAAAAAATTATCATCTACACTAATTTTTTTTAAATCAAACAATTTACACCATATTCTTTCTATAAAGTATTCTATTAAATCTATGGGTAAAATATTTTTTTTGGTTTTTTTTGAAAACGAAAGCCCTTGAACACTTGGAAGTAATTTTTTTTCAATAGTATAATCATTTGATGTTTTAAAAAATGGAAGCATGACAAAAAATTCTGGTTGCATATAGTCAGGAAAATACCGTGATATATGTATAGACAACTCAGAGGATAGATCGAGCTGCTCTAAAAATCCAGGATCATTTACATGATTTTCTAATATCCCCTTAGGCTTGCATCCACCACAAAGAGCAAAATCAGCCGGATTTCTTTCTAAAGG
>JBILMY010000195.1:0-2558 GCA_044375265.1 Gammaproteobacteria bacterium
TTTCTTAATAATTGTGGATAAAATGCTTGTCTTTTTTTATTTTTCATGGTTTATACTTGCCAAAATTATCCGCATTTGTTATTCTAAAACAAATTTTATGAAAAACATTTTAGGATTTACACTGATCGAACTCTGTTTTTCCCTGCTGATCTTCAGTGTAGGGCTCTTGGGCTTTATGACCTTGCTGCAAAAAACAGCGCATATTCATACTGACGTGCTTCATGAAAGCCAAACACTCATGCTGACCTTAGCACTCCAAACGGTATCTGACAGTGCAAGCATCTTCCCTCGTAGCGTCTCTCCAAGTTCTCTAGCGCAATCTTTACAAACCCTTTTAACGACCTATTCCTGGCAGGGCTTGCAAAAACCTAGCCTAAAACCAGAAACATCCCATACAATATTGTTAATTCCCTGCAAAACATGTCCTTCGCATCCTATCGTCATCTAAAAGGGTTTAGTCTCATTGAAGTCTTACTGGGGCTTTCACTCAGCCTCATGCTTATCTTAATAGCCACCACAGTATGGCTCAAGGCGCTTGCCTTTAATGAAGCCATGCTGCGCGAAAAGAGTGCCATAGAAACGCAGCTTTATCTTGAGGGTATTTTGCAGCGAGAAATTGCGCGTGCAGGTTATGGCGGCTGTTTGCCAATTGGGAAATTAAGTTTGAAAACACACAGTGCAAGTCCCGCGCTTTTTACCACGGCTATTAGTGGTTACACATTTTTAAACAATACCACTTTTTCACCCAAGCTCCCTGTCTTACTCCAACAAAAAAAACCGCGCTCAGATATTTTGATACTGCATTATCTGTCTTTCCCTACAACAGATATCAGCGCGCCTATGATCACTGCTTCAGATCCTATTTCTGTCACAGAGACTTCATCCATGCAGACCAATGGACTGGCTGTGATCAGTGATTGTCAATCCGGTGATTTTTTTAGGGTCAGCCGAAAAAGCAGTACCACGCTTTACCACAGCATGCCTAAAAACAAAGGTACAGCGCTCAGTAAAACCTATGGAATGGGCAGCAGTGTGGGTATGTTTGTGGGCGATATTTTTTTCAGTGCACAAAGCAGCATTGATCCCAACGTTGAATCGCTTTATTTTCAGCAAGGTGACGATCATGCAGAAGTGTTGCTCTCGCCTATCAGTGATCTGCATTTTTCATTTGCTACGGTGAAGGCGCCGGATACTTTTCTACCCGCGAAAAATATCACTGATTTTAATAAGGTGGTGCGTGTCAAAATCAGTTTGCTCTATTCACCGCTTGAGCAACCCTTCCCCATCAGTTTTATTGTCGGTGTCCCGAATGCAGAGATCTAAGGGCATGGTACTCATCATCTTATTGATTTTATTATTTTTAATGGCGAATCTTGCGCTGCTCAGCCTCATGGAGATGAAAAGTTCTGTGGCTATTGAACGTGCCCTGCAAGAGCGCAGTGAAGCAATGCTGAGCATAGAATATTGTCTGCGGGATATTCAAGATCAATTGATACAATCGCCGCTGCCTTTGAAAGTGTTCCCCTCCTGCCATAGCCATACTTGTGTGCATCCTTTTATGCCACTGACGCTGAGCACATTAACCCTCCCGTGGTTCCAACAAAATGCCGTCCATTGTAAAAAAGGGGGATTTGCTTATGGACAATTATGGCAAGATTTTCCCGAAAGCACGCGTACTATTTATCGCTTTACTCTCACGGATGCAAAAAGAAAATTAATGATGCAGGTGAGCCTTGAAAAAAATGGCGTGACGGGGGAAGTAAGGCGGGAGACGTTGATATTGTCTTGAACTATTATTGCGCTGATATTCCCCTCCAGAGGAGGGGTGCCCGAAGGGCGGGGTGGTTGATTTAGGCATTATTAAAATATTCTAACTTTCGATTTTTTGAAAGGTCTATCAACCACCCCGTCAGGCTTCGCCTGCCACCCCTCCTCTGGAGGGGAATTTTCTAAGACATAAACTGTTTAAAATGCCGCGGATTTTTGGCAACACTTTTCATCAGCGTTTGTGCTTGTAAAAATTGTTTGAGCAGCACATTTACATCTTGCACCGTGGTCCCTGAACCTTTTGCAATCCGCTCTTTACGAGAGGCTTTTAAAATATCTGGAAATTGACGCTCTTGTGGCGTCATGGAATAAATAATGGCGCGCATTTTTTTAAATTGCTTTTGGCTATTGGCAGGTAGGGATTTTCCTGCCATACTAGGTAATTTTTTCACCAGGCTATTCATATCACCCAGCGATAACATTTGATCGAGTTGTTCTGCAAAATCTTGCAAATGAAAGCTTTTACCTTTTTGTAATTTTTTACTGAGCTTATCGGCTTTTTCTTTATCGACTTTCGATTCTAAATCATCGATGAGCGTGAGCATATCGCCCATCCCTAAGATTTGGGATACTAAACGTTCAGGATGGAAGGGTTGCAGCGCATCAAGCTTTTCGCCCATCCCTAAAAATTTAATCGGTTTACCCGTAATAGCGCGAATCGATAACGCGGCCCCGCCCCTGGCATCGCTGTCCGCTTTGGTAAGAATGACGCCCGTCAGTGGCAGTGCTTC
>JBILMY010000141.1:0-3637 GCA_044375265.1 Gammaproteobacteria bacterium
TCACAATAATCATAGTGAATCTGCTTAACCCGTTTAATCACAGTTCAAGACAGAATAATAAATGGTGCCCGGGGCCGGAGTCGAACCGGCATGGGTGTTTACTCCCGAGGGATTTTAAGTCCCTTGCGTCTACCAATTTCGCCACCCGGGCATAACTAACGTGAGGCTGAGGCCGGAATCGAACCGGCGTCTACGGCTTTGCAGGCCGCTGCATAACCACTTTGCTACCCAGCCGTATTTTAAAAAAGGAAATGGAGCGGGAAACGAGGCTCGAACTCGCGACCTCAACCTTGGCAAGGTTGCGCTCTACCAACTGAGCTATTCCCGCATCAAAAACTGAAAGGTAATTGTAGCAAACTGCAGGCATTTGTCAAGGTATCAGGCAGATAAGCGTACATTTAATGGATAGGGTAATTGAAAGTCAATTGCTGTATATCAAATCCTTGTTCTGTGGCAATTGCCAATAAGTGTTTAATTGCTTTCTGATTGGTTTTTTCTGATCGCGCAAGAATCCATAAATACGCATGATTGGGACTGCCCACTAAAGCATAACCCGTATAATCCGTATATAAAACCCAATAATCACCGTAAGTAAATGGTACCCAATGCAGCCATTGAGGTAAGAAAGTGACTTCTAATTTGGCAATGCTTGGGTCGTCCACAAAATACGCCTTGCCCTGTGCAGACTTGGATGACCCATCCGCTTGATGGCAAGTATTCGTCACCACGATAACCGCTGGATTATCGGCATCAGTCGTATAATTCGCCGTGATTGGCGCCACGCAGCCTTTTTCAAAATGAAAGGGAATACGTGCAATTTCGTACCAAGTCCCCAAATATTTTTTAGCGTCAAAATTATTGAGCGGTGTTACTGCGCCGAATGCAAAACCTGTCGAAAAAAACAAGATAATAGCGAAAAAAAAACTTTTAAATAAAGTACGATATAACATGATTAATCCTTAAAACCCTATCTCTAATTTAATTTGGGATAATCGATATAGCCGCGTTCTTCACCCGCATAAAAAGTGGAGACACTGGGTTTGTTCAGTGGCGCACCTTTTAGAAATCGTTCAGGTAAATCAGGATTGGCGATAAATAATCTACCGAAAGCCACCGCATCTGCGAGCCCACTTTCAATCAGTCGCTCTGCATCGGCTTGCGTTAATTCTTGATTCGCAATATACACGCCACCAAAAGCTTTTTTCAATTGATCTCCGATGTAACCTTCGCCTTGTTTTTCTCGTGAAAATAAAAAAGCAATCTTTCGTTTTCCTAATTCTTTTGCCACATAACTAAAAGTACTGAGCCTATCGCTATCCCCCATATTGTGCGTATCACAGCGCGGCGCGATATGCATACCCACGCGATCAGCGCCCCATACGGAAATCAAGGCATCCGTTACTTCGAGTATCAATCGCGCACGATTTTCAATTGAACCGCCATAAGCATCTGTTCGATGATTCGTGCTGTCTTGCAAAAATTGATCGAGTAAATAGCCATTCGAGCCATGAATCGCTACACCATCAAACCCGGCTTTTTTCGCATTCTCTGCACCTTTGCGATAAGCTTCTACAAGGGCTGGAATTTCATCAGTTTCCAACGCTCGAGGTGTCACATACGCTTTCTCAGGACGCACTAAACTGAGCTTCCCTGCGGGGGTAATCGCGCTGGGCGCGACGGGCAGCTCGCCATTTAAAAACATGGGATCCGATATGCGTCCCACATGCCAGAGTTGTAAAAAAATGCGTCCACCTTTCTCGTGTACGGCTTGAGTAATCAATTGCCATCCTGCGACTTGTTCATCTGACCAAATCCCCGGCGTATTGGCATACCCCACGCCCATCGGGCACACGGAAGTCGCCTCGCTGATAATCAATCCTGCGCTGGCTCGCTCACTATAGTACTGCGCCATCATCGCATTGGGGATCCGATTTTCGCCTGCACGAGCGCGCGTCAAGGGTGACATGATCAAACGATTGGGTAGCGTTAAGGCACCGACTTTAAGAGGCGTGAATAAAGTGACTGATTTTTTTTCTAATTGCGCTTCAATTGCTGTGATCATTTTTTGATTCTCCGGTTTGGTGGTTGAGTTAAAATAATCGACCAGCTGTCCTTCGCGATCGATCAAATATTTATGAAAATTCCATTTGGGTCCCGTACCAAATCCGAGCGTTTTTTTCGCCCAGACATAAAATGGATGCGCCTCTTTGCCGCGCACATGTTCTTTTTGCATCATTGGGAAAGTGACGCCATAATTCACCTGACAGAATTCTGCGATAACATCATGCTCGGCAGGTTCTTGATGACCAAAGTCATCACAAGGCACACCGATCACGACCAGTCCCCGATCCTGATAAGTTTTATATAAACTCTCCAGCCCCGAGTATTGCCATGTAAATCCGCACTTTGACGCGGTGTTCACGATGAGTATAACTTTGCCCTTAAATGCGGATAAAGGCATTGCCTGTCCACTGGTTAAAGCCTGAAAAGTAAAATCGTATGCTGATGTCATGGGAGCTCCTTTTAAAAAATCCTTAAGGTTGATTATAACATTATTCTGGTTTATACTTAAAATGTTGTTAAATAGGAGCCAAACCAATGGATAAATATACCGCACTGAAATTCTCAGCGCACAATGTCGCTAAGCTTTATGCGCTGATTATGCCCTTTATCTATTTAGCCAAATGTCTAGCGTTTCTTTATCAACCACTTCCATAAAAGCCTCTTGGGCTTGAGTAAGCTTAAAAGGTTGTCCAGGTTCCTCAGGTTTCTCAACATAACTGGAAATAAACTGTAATTCTCGCCGCTGACCAATACAGTTTTCTAATAAATAAAGGCAGAGCGTAATTTTACTGTTATCTTTTAAAAAAAACTCGCAAGAAAATTTCAAAAATGTTGCGCCTCTAACTAATAAAGAAGTAAGATCAAAAGACTTAAAAGAAAAAGACTGAATCTGCTCTCCCAATAATACAGTAGGGATTTTTTCAGAAAGCAATTTCTCAGCTTGAGCAAGCGCTAAAGTATATGCTAAATAAGGAGTTTTATCGCGATTGATGGATTGTATTGGCCAACGAACTGAGCTCATCAATAAAACATTTCGTTGGACATAATAAAATCCTTCCCTATTTTTCTCAATATGATAATGGCAAATAGTAGGAATATAATGTTTTGCTGCTGTAGCAGGCAAAACCTTCATGAGATATTGATAAAATCCACACCTAGAAGGAGTTTTTCTACTCATGTCTTCAATAAGGCGGCATTTTCTTAAATAAACTTCAATCCCACTTCTGACGTTATATAAACTTACCTGCAAGTGAAACTCTGTTAAATTATTTTCACGAACGGCTTCGCCATTATAGATTTCCTCACTATTAAGATACTTAGAATAGTCAAATAAGAGCTTTATGGTCAATTCCATTTGTGAAGGATTAGTGGAAGAATTGAAGAAAATTCTAACCCGGGGTGTTACCCAGGGAATGCCTGCCTCCTGGAACATAAAGCTTAAATCCGCAATAAGCCCCCCTTGAATCCCAGCTTGATGTAACCAAGAGAGATTAAATTTTAATAATTCAATGTCGACCGGTTGTTTAAATAATTTAGAAACAGCACTTAAAAAATCTGCCAACGGTTTTTGGAA
>JBILMY010000068.1:0-5916 GCA_044375265.1 Gammaproteobacteria bacterium
TTGATTTTTAAAACTAATTGTGTTTCTCTCAGCACTAGTGCTTTGTGACTCTATTATGGACTGTATGGTGTTCACGGCTTGCCTATAAGAGAGGTTTGCACGGTCAATATCCTGCTCAAAAATTTGATCGGAAGTGCTGTCAAAATAATTATTTCCAGGCCTTCTGTGTGCGTCCGGAACAAATTGTTTTAATAAAAAACAGTTTTTATATGAAATCATGCTATGAAACATAAACCGCCCAATTTTTTGAATGTTTTCATCCTCATAAATCTTTGTTTTACGTTCTCCAATTAAATATTTCTTTGGGGTTAAATAATTGTTTCTATTCTTGCATAGTTGCTCTATTGCCCTTTCAAATGCAAAAATTTTATCTTCCTCTCCCCGCTCAGGTGTGATAAAAAAATGTCTTTCCAGATTGACCGTAATTTCTTGCCCTTTTTTTACCAAAGAAAATTGCATAAAAATATCTGAAAAAAAATCATTATCCCAGCGGGTTTCACACTGAACAATCAAGGAATCTCCATGCAATGGATCGGGACGCAATTCATTGATAAAAATTTTGTAATCTAATAATGTGCCTATTTCAAATTTACGAGTTGCGTCCCCCATAAAGTTGGCAATAGCCTCCAAAACATAATCGCAAACCCCTGGAAAAAAGAAGATATCTTTTAATATACCCACCCAATCTTTACTCATATTTCTAATAGTGAGTTGCTGCGTAAATGCTTGGTTTTCCATTCTATCAAAAGTTAATTGACCTACTTTTATATCATTGAAAAAATAAGTAGGTTGCAAGTGCTTTATCAGAGCGCCTGAGGTATGCGTGTTTTTAAAAATCGCATCGACAGCATAGGGAATGATCTTCAGGGAAACACGGTTATCCATTTTACTCTGGAAACTTAGCAGACGAGTCATCCATGAAGCTTCATGAGGTCGACTGTTAACAATACCAGCAGACTGACCAGGCAAAATAGAATTTGAGGTGAAAACATTGACTGGCATTTTACTCATATCCATAGGGATTACTTTAAAAGTGTTTTCTATAGAATTTAGTTGGAAAGCTTTGCAGACATAAGTATCAGTATCCATACCACATGTATACAATTCTCGAATTAAAGAAGCGGGATAAGTAGAATACATCACCTGCCGGTCCCATTCTGCATTTAAAAAATCAGCAAAACAAGTGACATATTTTCCTACCAAGGGATTCATCTGACTTCCATCCCTCAATAAAGCTTCTGCTTCTTCTAGCTGGAATCTATGAGTATCTTTAGAGATGATTATTTTAAAAATAAACTTAAATTTAATTGCCTCAGGTTCTTCTATGATAATTTTTTTAAATTTATCAATATAAAATGAATTAAACGTATTGATGACTTCTAAGATGACCTCAGGTTCATTTAAGGAAGAGGAAGGTGAGGCATATAAACTAACCCGGTTTGTGATACACTCTGTACATACCTTGGCTATCATATTAGAAAATGACTGTTCAAAATTCATTAAAAGGTTTCTATACATCCCACCGAAAAATAAACCTCTATACTTCTCTGTGAATAACGCTCTTAAATATTCAGAGATAAGGCCGTGCCTTAGCTGAGGGATAATACTTACGAATGAAGAATGGGCGGTATAGTCGGTGAAGAAATCTTTAACAGCCACTTTTCTAACATTGCTCCAAGATTGAGTAAGCGCTTCTGTATTAGGGCCGATATGTATTTCTGGCTCTTTACAGGGAAAAAGAGGATTTTTTTGCATCAAATATTCTGGCTTAAAAAAAATAAAGAGTTCTTTATTAGCATTTCTATAAAAGTTCATGATATTTTCCTATTAATTATTAATTATCAATTAAAATCTATTTGTTAATTTATCTTCATTAATTATATTATTATTTAATTATATTATAATTAATTTACATTTGGAATTATATTCTAATTTAAAAACAAAGTCAAAGGTATTAAGCAAGCTTTGGCGATTGGCTGGTTCAAAGCCAGTAAAAAAGGCAAAAACCGACCTAAAGCCAAATAAATATTTTGTAAAAATCCTGCTTAGCGGGGGGTGTTAGGTAAAACTTTAAAAAAATTTATTTTTTAGCTTTTAAAATAGCTTGAATTTGAGTAGAAAATAAAGTAATGTCTATTATTCTTTTTTAAGCGGCCGTGCCCAGAGAGACTCTACGGCTTCACGCGGTGACATTTCGCCTTCTAACAATGCATTGATATGGGCAATGAGGGGCAAATCTAGTCCATACTGTAGCGCTAAGGCATGGGCTTGTCTAGCATTTTTTTGACCTTCCACTACTTGGCCGATGTTTGCTTCAGCTTCTTGAATTGTTTTTCCTAAACCCAGCGCCATGCCAAAGCGGCGGTTGCGCGATTGATTATCTGTGCACGTTAAAACTAAATCTCCAAGTCCCGACAGCCCCATAAACGTTTCAGACTTTGCGCCCAAACATTCACCCAAGGATCGGATTTCATGAAGCCCCCGTGTCACGAGCGCCGATAAAGCATTGGCACCAAAGCCTAACCCTGCAGAAATGCCTGCAGCAATGGCAATCACATTTTTAGTCGCGCCGCCAATTTCCACACCCACGATATCCGCAGAATAATAGGGGCGAAAATAAGGTGTCGCAAAAAGTTCCATCACTTTTCTTGCAAAAACTTCTTGGTGCGAGGCAACCACGACAGCGGTCGGTAATTGCTGCGCCACCTCTTTGGCAAAAGAAGGCCCACTGAGCGCAGCAATATTTGCCTTTGAAGATAACTCTTCTTGTGCAACCTGATGAAGCAGTTTATTGGAATGTAATTCAAAACCTTTGCTGACAAAAACGAGTGAAGGATTTTTTTGAAGACGATGAATGGCTTTCAGCGCTTCTCGAAAACCGCTGCTCGGCACCGCGAGTACAATGAGTTCAGCCCAGGCGACGCAGTCTTCAAAATCATGGCTTGGCATAAGCGTAGAAGGGAAAAGAAAGCCTGGTAAATAATGTCGGTTTTCACGATGCTTTTCCATCGTTTCAATATCGGTTTGCGAGCGCCCGAAGAGACGCACTTCAACGCCCTCTTTGCTCGCCAATAAAAGGGAAAGGGCAGTGCCCCAAGAGCCTGCCCCTATGACCGTGATGCGAGAAAATGGCATCAAAGAATCACTTATCCTCTTTCTTGCGAAGTATCTTTAGATTTTTTCTGTTTTTTACGCTCGTTATAGATCGCATCAAAATTGATGGGCGCTAAATAGAGCGGCGGAAAGCCACCGCGATTGATGACGTCAGAAATCACTTCGCGTACATACGGAAAAAGAGTGCTGGGGCAAAAGCTGCCGAGCAATTCTTCTTTTTGTTCTTCTGTAAAATTTTTAATCATGAAAAGACCAGCTTGTTTGACTTCAGCCACAAATGCCACTTTATCTTTCAGTTTGGTAGTGACAGTTACTTTTAAAGTTGCCTCATAGAGATCTTTTTCTAATTCACGTGAATTATTATCGATGGCTAAATCAACCACCGGTTTCCACTCTTGTTTAAAAGTGTCTGGTGAATCAGGCGATTCAAAGGAAATATCTTTGACAAATAAACGATGAATCATAAATTCGGCTTGCTTGTTATCATCAGGGGTCACAGGTGTGTGTTTTTTGTCGTTTTTTTCGCTCATGTTAAGGTCTCCTGTTGTTTAGGGTTTGTTAAGTAAAGTATCCAGCTCGCCGGATTGATGGAGTTCCATCATATCACTAAAGCCACCAATGGCCGTGCCATTGATAATAATTTGAGGGTAAGTTTTGCCTTTTGCAAGGGATAACATTTTATCTCGATTGGCTTCGTCGTGCCGCGCTTCAAAATAGCTGTATTCTAAGCCTTGTGTTTTTAAAAAATTTTCCGCCGCAACACAGTAAGGACAATTGTCTTTTCCATAAACAACAATACTGGGTTTGATGTCGCTCACTTTTTCACCACGGGTAAATTTTCAGTGGCCCAGCCTGTCATGCCGCCTTGTAAAAAATGAAGCTGTGACAGCCCTTTTTGAGTAAGAAGCTTACCGAGTTTCGGCGCACTCACGCCAGAAGAGCAGACAATGATAATAGGTTTTGCAGCATGCACGCTTAAATCTTTATGTTCCAGTTCGTCATGAGAAATAGAAATACTTCCGGCAATATGGCCTTTGTGGTATTGATCGCGATCGCGAATATCAATGACAACTGCATTTTGTTTATTCATCATGAAAATGAGGTTGCTGGGTGAAACTTTTTTCATCCCCCCTACTTTACCCTGCGCTTCCAGCCAGGTAAGTGCAAGGAGCAGTATCACGAGGATACCGACCCAAAACCAATGATGAAGAATAAAGTCGAGCAACTGTTGCATAAAAACCCTTTTTAAAAATTGGCCCAAAGTTTACCGAGAAATGCGTAAAAAGGCAATATCACCTCTCCCCTTGCGGGAAAAAATTCGCAGGATTGCGAGTTTTCAACAATGCCTTTGGCATTGGTTTTCTCCGCAGGAGAAAATGCCTGCACACGATGTGCGGGCATACAGGTCTGCGCGACAGCGCAGGGTGAGGGGTATTCACATTATTCAACCACCCCGTCCGCTTCGCGTCCACCCCTCCTCTGGAGGGGAATTTTTCATAGTTGAGCCTATGCTTTCAAAATGCTAAAATTCCCTTATCCAATCTTTATAAGGAACTCCCTATGAAAAAAATACTTTTTTATTCTGCACTGTTCGCCCTTGCTTCCACAAATCTCTATGCAGCGCCTGTCAAACCTTCACAGTCTGCAACGCCAACCACGCAAACGACCAGCACTGAAACAAGCCAAGAAAATATTTCCATCGCCGGCACAGGAAGCTTTATACAAATTTTTGAAATCGGCAATACTAAGCCTAACCTCACTATCAATGTACCCAATAAAAAATATCTTTCCAGCCAGATTGTCTCAATTAAAGACAGCCAGGGACAGAAACATACTTATCAAGTCTTTCAATATTCCAAAACGGCCAAGCCTTTGAATAAGAATTCGGCTAAAAAAATGGTGAAACATTATCAAATGCAGCAAGATGTTTTACAAGCCACTATGCAACGTGAAAATCAGATCATGAACCAAGAAACTGCCCAAATGAATCAAGCGCTTGCACAACAACAAAGTTTTGCTATGCAAGACCCCATTGTGCTCCATGAGGCCCAAATTTCCAACACAAATTGCGCACCTCAAAAACATCATAAACATACTTGGTGGAAATATTGGCTGCACTTGATGTTTGGCTAAGCCTTTGACATCCTTGCTCATTGCCTCGAATAATCCCGCTAAACTGAGCGAATTCGAGGCCCTTTTACAATCACTGCCAGGGCTACGCTTTTCTTGTCAAAAAGACTATGGTATGAGTGAAGCGGATGAAACTGAACATACTTTTTTGGGTAACGCTCGGCTAAAAGTCGCCCATGCGGTTAAGTCCGTCATCGATCAAAATCTACCCATTGATTTTGTCATGGCCGATGATTCAGGGCTTTGCATTGAAGCCCTAGAGGGTAGACCCGGCGTGATTTCTGCCCACTATGCAGGTTTCCCCAAAAATGCCCAGAAAAATATTGAAAAAGTGCTGCTTGAGATGAAAGATGTCCCGGATGAAAAGCGCGGTGCTTTTTTCCATACCACGCTTGTGTTGCATCATATTCCCACAGATACGGAATGGGTCTTTTCTGCAGACTGGCATGGCAAACTCTTAAGAGAACCCCGCGGGCACAGAGGATTAAGTTATAGCCCTATTGTTTTAATTGAGTCTTTCGGAAAAAGCGCCGCTGAATTGACGGATGAGGAACGAAACCACTATAGCAGCCGCGGTCAAGCCATGGAAAAATTGAAAAATCACTTGATTTCTTTTCTAAAATGACGTAAAATCATACTCAGGTTGTGCCTGTGACGGATCCGAGCATAACC
>JBILMY010000196.1:0-2545 GCA_044375265.1 Gammaproteobacteria bacterium
GCTGGAATCTTTATCACCCGCTGCGATCGATAAAATGCGGTCGCTATTAAGCGCTTATCCGGAACGTATTACATTTGTCGGGAAAGTCCCTTCCTTAGTCCCTTATTTCGATAACTCTTCTTGTGTAGTTGCAGCAGGACGTACTGCAGTAGAGGCGTTGATGCGTGGCATTCCTACGGTGGCTTTGGGAGAATCCTGCTTAGAGGGGCTTATGACGATGGACAATCGCGCAGCCTGTTTATACTCTAATTTAGGCGATATTTTGCCGGAGCGGCATGCCATTCAAATTGATATGGCACGCTTAACGCAAGATTTGCATAAAGCGGTGGCGCTCCAAAAAAATCCTGATATCTTAACGCAATTTTATAATGAAGCCTTTTGTTTAGAAACGGTTTATCAAAATGTGATGGAAGTGTATTTATCGGCACGTATGAAAAAAGCATATGCCAAGCACATTCCTATTTTAATGTATCATAAAGTTTTGCCGGAAATTGAAAAAAGCCAGCATCGTACTTCTGTGACGATTGCACAATTTGAATCCCATTGCCGTTTGATAAAAAGATTCGGATATACTCCTATCACTTTTGAAGACTATGATGCTTTTCGCAACGGAAAAAAATCGCTCAGCCAGTTTCCTAAAAAACCAATTATTTTAACCTTTGATGATGGCTATGTGGATAATGAAACTTATGCATTGCCTATTTTACAACAGTATGGCTTTAAAGCAGTGCTCTATGTGCTGGGTGATTTTAATATTGATCATAATCAGTGGGATACGCGTGAGGGCGAGCCGCGCCAAGCCCTGCTCTCTTCTGCTGCCATTAAAGCCTTAAGTGATTCTGGCGTTTTTGAAATCGGCGCGCATGGACTCCGTCATGATTCATTACCAACGCTTTCCGCCATCAAGGCGTACAACGATATTACGCAATCTAAAAAAAATATTGAAACTTTGCTTGGCAAAACACTCTTGAGTTTTGCTTATCCTTATGGCGATTATAATGAGGCGATTAAAGCGCAAGTCAAAGAAGCAGGCTTTTTGTATGCAGTCGCCACCGATCACGGTGGCCTTCATATTGAGGATGATCATTTTGAAATTTTCCGCGTGAATATTTTACCACGGGATAAAGGCATCCATTTCTTAAAAAAAATTCAGTCTTGGTATCGAGGACGTTATTTTAGACGGCGCGGGCATTAAGACTGTCATCCCGAACTTGTTTCGGGATCTATCAGAAGTTAATGGGTTTTCAGATCCTAAAATAAATTCAGGATGACAAAACCTTTCAATCCTTCCCGTAAAAACTTCAAACAAATTTAATTATAATTCATTTTATGATATACTGATTGTTTCAATAATAAAGGTCAGTATGAAAACAGAAAACGAGTCACCTGATTCCGTCTCGCACGATACTTTTTTTCGAGGTTTAATGCGAGAGCCGATTTTTGCTAAACGCTTTTTAGAAACCTACTTACCGAATGATATAAAAAATTCTATTGATTGGCTTTCTTTGGAAATTAAAGACAGCTCTTTTATTGACGGTGAACACCGTAAAAAGCAATCCGACATTTTGTATGCAATTACCTTGAATGGCCAAGAAAGTTTCGTCTATATTTTGTTAGAGCATCAAAGTAAACCCGATAAATTTATGGCTTTTCGATTACTCCAATATATGCTTGGCATCTGGCAAAATTTTATTGACGAAAAAAAGGTGAAACAATTACCCCCCATTATTCCCTTTGTTTTTTATAATGGAAAACATCTTTATCCTTATGATAATCAATTATGGTCTTTATTCAGTCAGCCCAAATGGGCTTCCCGCTTTTTTGAAGAAGGCTTTATTTTAGTGGATTTAAATACTTTATCGGATGAAACTTTATTAAGTCATAAAGAACTGGCCTATTTAGAACTTCCTCAAAAATATGCCCTTAAAAAATCCATGCAAAAAATCTTTGGACCATTATTTAATAACCCTTTATTTTCACAAGTGAAATCTTTAAAGAATGGAAGCTTTACTACTTTTATGTTAAAATATATCATGAAATATGAGAAAGAAATTCTTCCTGAAGATTTCTTTTCACAAATAGCCATTTACTTATCAGCAGAGGAACAAAAAAATATGCCTACTATAGAAAATCGCCTTATAGAAAAAGGAAAGCATGAGGGCATTATTCAAGGACAGCAACTGGCCATACGTTCAGTCATTGATAATATGGCAAAGAAAGGCCTGGATAAAAAATCTATTGCTGACCTCATAGGTATGTCCCAGTATGAAATTGACGAACTGGAAAAAAGTGATTAATAAAAACTCAACTGTTATCCTTGCAGATTAACCATTTTTTGGTGGATTTGCAAGGATGATTAAGTGTTTATGCAGGCACTGAAACATTCTCATTACCGCATGAAATCACAGCAATCAATATAGAAAATCTTTCGAAGCTAGTTATAACGCAATAAAAAATCTACTTCTCAATTTCCACCCTGATACTTTTCTTGCAAAGCTTTTACCACATGACGCGGGACGAGCCCTGTTAAATCACCGCCATAACG
>JBILMY010000197.1:0-2517 GCA_044375265.1 Gammaproteobacteria bacterium
CGTCCGCCATAGATAACTGCCACACGAATTTTTTTAAGCGTCATGATAACCTCGACAATGATAAAATTGAAATTGATTTACAATATAATTGTGTTTGACAATATTGATACTTTTAAGCAGGGTACAGCTTTCAAAGTATCCGCCTGTCTTTTGTAATAGGGCCTGCGGGTCGCTGCCATACGGTAAAACAACAATTCCTTTTTCTCCCGTTTGTGGTACGCCGAACCATAAAGCAAATTGTGAAGCATTACCATCTTCTCCCATGACTTTGATAGGCATATTGCCATACCAGGCAATGCGGCTGGCGAGCGTCCAATTGGGCACAAAAAAAATATCACCTGATGTTGCCAATGCCTTAGCTTCAATCGCTGCCGTTCGCCAACCATAGACATCATGAAAGGGTTGTTTATCAATCGGGAAAGGAAAGGCATTATACAAAAGGAGCGCATGCAGAAGCAACATTAATACAATACTATAGGCCAGAGATCCATAAAAAAGTATTTTAAACAGCCGTGAAGTTGTGGAAACAATTTTTTCTGCGACCATGGGAGTGATGAGGAGCCAGCCCAGTGCAGGCCAATGTGGTAGCGTAAATTCATGTAGACTGCTGTAGACAAAAAAGCCCAGCAAAATGACAGAGGCAAGCGCGCACAAAAAGGCAACAGGATTTTTTGATAAATTTTTAGTCGATGAAAATTGTGTGAGCGCAATGAGGCCGCCCATATAAAGTATGGGGCTATACACAAAAAAAGGTTCGAAAAGACTGGCGAAAAAATGTGGCCAATTGATCGCTTCACTGTGCAAGACATGATGCCATTGATACAAAAATGAAATCAGTCCATGATGTAGATTCCAGTAGAGCACCGGCGAAACGGCGATAAGTCCCGTGAAACCCGCCAGAATAAAATGCCAGGCATAAGGACGAAGAGGCTTTTGGAAGCAGACATAAATAAGTCCGATAATCGGGAGTAAAAAAGCGGTGTAATTACACAGGCCTGCAAGACCCAAGCTACCGCCGTATCCTACAGCGCGTAGGATCGAGGGCTTTTCAGCCCAATAGCACAGTGCACAAAAACTTAAGAGCCCAAAAAAAATAAAAGGCGTTTCGGGTAAAAAGAGGAGTCCGAGACCATGAAAAGCAATTGCCGTTTGAAAGAGAAGCACACTGACAAAAGGCTGCCAGCGAAAAGTACTCTTAAAAAAACGGCGGCAAAAATAATACAGTAAGGCACTGGTGAGTATATTAAAGATCAGCGCTGGCAATCGTATGGCTGCATTACTCTGGCTAAAATGCTCTATAAGATATTCTATCCAACCGACCATCGGGGGATGGTCAAAATAACTAAAATCAATAAATTTACCGTAGAGGGCATAATGGGCTTCATCGACTGTTAAGCCCACACGGCCAATACTGAAAAAACTTATCAATGTAATAACGAGGAGTAAATAAACCGTGGCTTTGGCAGGAGTGAGATAACGCATAGCTAGTGATTGATCCAGTCTTGAAAAGAGGCGGTAGAATCGGGTAAATGATGCAAAATGATCCATTGCCGATAGGCAGAAAATTCAAGCCGGCCAATGGTTTTGACAGAAATAGCCCCATATTGCCAACTGATTTGTTTTTCAGCGATAGTGGTAGGTGTTTGCGTCAATAAAATTTCGGCAAGCGCAGACGCAAAACCTGTGCGATCAGCGCCGCGCCAACAATGGATGAGGACGGGTTTGGGCGCTGTTTTTAATAAAAAGGCCAGTTTCTTGAGAGTCGTGGGATCGAGCAGTGCCTTTGCCGGTAAAGAAAGATCGTAATGCACGACGCCTAAGGTTTTTGCAGTGCTGAGCTCCTCTTGGTACCAGTGGGCATCATCATTTTCTCCGCGAAGATTGATAACACTTCGAATATGATAGTGCTGCACATAATAATGATATTCTGCAGTATTAAGCTGCGCACTGCGGTAAACCTGGGAGGGAATGACAATATGAAAATTAGGATACAAACTTAAGAATAGGGTAAAAAGCACTGAAATCAATAAGGCGCTCATCAAAAAAATTCGACTATGATAAAAAAAGCGTTTCATTGAAAAAGATCCTTAGTGTTGCTATACTGAATGTCTTAGCACAATATCTTCCTTGGCATTGTAACGCATAATGGAACAAGACGGAACCATAGCACTTATTTTTTTGATTTTTTCGGGCGCTGCCATTTTGGGAGCGCTTTCTTTATACACACGTCAATCACTCTTAATCGCCTATATTGCACTCGGCATTATTTTAGAAAAAGGAATTTTAGGCATCAATATCAACGAGCATATTGTAAGCACTGTCGGTGATATTGGCATTATTTTCTTACTCTTTTTATTGGGGTTACAACTTCGGCCACGCCAACTTATTACGCTCTTTAAAAAAGCCCTTATTTTAACCATACTGAGTTCCGCCATATTTGCCAATCTCGGATTTTTAATTGGACGGCTCTTTCATTACTCGGTTGCAGAAAGCATCATTATAGGGCTTTCCATCATG
>JBILMY010000025.1:0-9397 GCA_044375265.1 Gammaproteobacteria bacterium
ATTTCGACTTCAATAAAACTCTCGAAAAAAACTATAATTGAAACGGCAGGCTATTTTTGGTACAATATATTCACTTCAATTTAAGAGGTCTTTAAATGATGGATATGTTAAAGTGGTTAGAAGTATCAGCCAATACACTCTCTCCAAAAACAGTGTCAAAAACTAACAATATTATTTATAATTATAAAAATAAACCAAACAAAAAAATGGCGAATGATACCACAATTTTCAATTTTTCTTTTTAGAAATACTGATACAGCCTCTGACAAAAGGGGCATCTTGAGCAAAGGTCGCTTTTTTATCATAGTGTGCATGATTTTCTTTTAGTAATCTTTCATCAAACTCTGGCATGAGACTCGGGTTCAATGTCCAATTGTGTTTTTCGCCTGCTCTATTATGAAAAAAATGAAATTCAATGCTTTCTAAGGCTTTTTTCATAATAGTATTTTCACAAATACGGCTTTTTAAAATGCCATCACGATATCGGGTAACTATATATTCTAATTCATACAATTTCCCAATCATTCTGCGCTCTTCTACCGTAGGTTGTGAAAAAACCATAGTAGACGGATATTGTAAAGAATCATAGATAGGTAAGGTATCTTTATCTAAATCAAAATAACTCGGTTCAAAAATGGTAGGGTAATATTTGTTAAGCTTATAAGTTTCTACATACATTTTTTGTAAAGTATGTAAAGGTAGGCCCTCTTCGTTAGTGGAAGGAACATATCCAACTTCATCCCCCATGGCTATACCCAAGAGGTGCTGCATGACATCTGCCAAAAAAGGATCGGGTGTAATTTGTCCAGTTTTTTCAATAGCAGAAAAAATGGTTTCATATTGAAAACGAGTACGATGATAATCATTATCGCTCCAGCCTTTATTAAGAATATAGAGTTTAATTTTCATCCAAGCGGGATCATTTTTCATCTTTTCAAACCAAGCTTTGGGAAAGTATAACATGCAGGAACGCCAGGTAGACTCATTGACAGGGCTTTGCATCAAGGCACTGAAAACTTCCGAATGTTTATACATCGAATGTGGCGCAGGCGGCTGAATTTTATATTTGGCGCGTAGATATTGATGCGTACTTTCACAACCAATCTTGGGCAGCATGAAAGCGGAGTGAAGGCCTGAAGAACACGAGAGCAATCCATTAGGCGCATAACGTTTCTTGGAATTACTATTGAGTATTTGCGACACTGGGAAAAAATCTCCCGGCTTATAAATAATATAGGGCATGGTGAGATTCAGTTGAGGTAAGTCGATAAACAACTCCATCTTTTTTTCAAGTAGCAAACCAAAAGGAACGCTACCTGTTATACAATATTCAAAATCGTCCAAAAGCGCTTGAGACGTCTCGCCTTTTTTAAGGCGATAATAACTACTTCCGTCTGCTGTTGGTAAAAAAGCGCTTTGGATATCCCCCTTTAATTTGCCATAATCATAATAAGCGAGATACAAATGCATAGATTTGGGTGGACTGATCTCATCTACGAGTGCGGCAAATTCAGGATTGACGGCTTTCACTCTTTTGCGCACGTTAGCCCAATGCGTTTTAACTAAGCCCTTGCCTTCATCATGCTCAGTATACATGCCGATCCCCTCGTCTGAATCCATAATTTAGTCATTATGGCGAAGTGTTCTGCAAAAATCAATAAAAAACGACCCAAATTTACTGTGTAAATTTAGCAGGTAATTTTAACAAACAATTTAAACCGTTAATTTATCTGCCTAATTCTTCTCTTCTTTGTACCTTTTTCTTGTGATTTAATCATTTCATGTTTGAGGGCACAAACATTTTTTTAATCATGCAGGAAGGTTTTGAGGAAAAGGCTGGACTGTACCATAAGTTGAGGAGAGCTTAAATGCTTATTTTAAATCGCAAAGAGGGCCAATCTGTGATTATTACTACGGATGCAGGGGAAGAGATTGAAATTTCTGTTTTAGAAATCAAAGGTAAATATGCCAAGTTGGGTTTTAGTGCGCCTGCTTCTGTGGGTGTGGACAGAAAAGAAGTGAGTGAGCGGAAGAATGAGGATAAGAAAAATGAGAAATAAAATTTGTAGAGACGCATTGCATGCGTCTCCTAAAGAAAACATAAAAATTATTCACCCTTCTGTAGAGACGCGATTCATCGCGTCTCATGAAACACACAAAAATTATCAACCACCCCGTCTGCCTTCGGCATCCACCCCTCCTCTGGAGGGGAATATCAAAGTATTGCTCTCTGAAACGGTGAATTATGGTCACAATGCCGCGGTGCTTTTTGAGGTTGAATTAAAAGACGGCTCGTTTGAGCGTATCAACGTGCAGCAATTATTTACTGACCGAGAATTTTTAGAAAGCTGCTCGAGAGAAATGTATGGGCATTTGTGCCATCGAAAAGGCTATATGATGGGGCGGTGATTATATTTTGTAGAGACGCGATTCATCGCGTCTCATGGGCCCATGGATTCCCACGTAGGCGGGAATGACGAGGGACAACCGTGTTCCCTGCCAGCGCAATAATACTCCCCTGGTTATTGTACTGGCAGGAACTTTAAAAATCCTGTTAATCCGATAAATCAGCTGAATCACAGTTCAAGATTGCTTTTAATGCAGCGTTTTGCCTTTTTTATCATGCAGCCCGATGAGTGCAACAAACGCCAAGAGTGCAGTAATGAAAAAACAAATAGCAGGTGATAGCGGATTGCCGGTGGTTAAAATTAAGTAGCTTGCAAAGAGGGGTGATAAGCCACCAAAGATCGCAAAGCCAACGTTATAAGAAAACGCATAACCTGAATAACGCACTTCGGTCGGGAATAATTCAATCAGTAAGGCGGGATATACGCCAATGATGAAGGCGCCTAAAACAGCCATAAGCATCAAGGCTGCAATAACGGCGTGTGCTTGATGAATGCTGAATAACCAATAGATGGGTCCGATGCTGATGAGGGTCGCAACCACAGCAATTTTGAGTAAACGAATGCGGCCGATTTTATCCGACAGTGCACCTGCAGCTACTTGCAAACAGGCCGATAAAAAAGTAGCGGCGACAATCCAGGTATGATAATGTCCGCGGCCCAGTAAGCGAAAATATTCATTTAAATAAGTAAAGCCCATGATGATCGTCACGGCGCCGAGACTGGTAATACCAATACCGCGCAGCAAGGTGGGCCACAGTGAAAATAATTTGCCAAAAGAAAATAATTTTTCTTTATTTTTTTGTAAGGCTAAAAAGAGGGGAGACTCATGCACTGTGCGGCGTAAATAAGCCGCAACGAGTCCAATTAGGGCCCCAAATAAAAAAGGAATACGCCAGCCGATGCTAAGCATGTGTTCGGGCGAAAGCCATTTTTGTAAAAAGACTACAAAAAAAGCGGCAAAGGCAATACCGGTATTGAGTCCAAAATATAAAAAGCCGGAAGCAAAGCCGCGATGATTGGGATGAGCATGTTCATTGATAAAAGTCATGGCGCCTGGGATTTCACCGCCGACGGCAAGCCCTTGTATGATACGGCACAATAAGAAAAGAATGGGCGCCCATAATCCGATTTGTGCCTCAACAGGTAAAAAAGTAATGACGAGGACAGGAAGCGACATGAGTAATAAAGTGAATAAAAAAACGTTTTTGCGTCCATAGCGATCGCCAAAACTACCGAATAATAGGCCCCCTAAAGGACGTACCAAATAACCCATGGCAAAAACAGAAAACGTGAGCATGAGCGCCACAAAATGCGTATTGTCTTTAAAAAATAAACTGGCGATGATAGGTGAGAGATACAGATAAATCACGAAATCATACATTTCAAGGCCGCCGCCGATGGAGGCTAATAAGAGTAAACGTTTGAAAGCGGTAGGTTGAGACATGGTATGTTCCTCATGAAGTTTTTGAAGGCTGGATTATAAAGTATCCTGAAGGGGAGTACAAATTTTTAGATTGATGCGGGAAAGTCTTAAAAATTCCCCTCCAGAGGAGGGGTGCCCACGCAGTGGGCGGGGTGGTTGATTGATAACATTCAAGAATATAGTAACTGGTTTTTTGCAAAACACTATCAACCACCCCGTCCGCCTTCGGCGTCCACCCCTCCTCTGGAGGGGAATTTTAAATGCTTTTTCAAAAACACCTCTTTTGCGGTATCTGACAATTCATTTAAATCTTGGCCCAAGAGTTTAAATAAAAAACTAAAATCGCGATCGATAAGATAAATGAGCGCTTGAATAAGCGCAAAGACATGCTTACATTCTCCCCACCAGTTTAAACAAGTGCAAGAGGTTTTTAAGTCTTCCAGTGCTGGAATAAAATCAGGCATAAGCGCTAATCTTTCGAGGGCATTAAACGCGGCAATGTCCGGTGTTTTTTGAAGCAGTTCTATTAAAAGGCAGAGATCGTCTGCCGTAGCAGACAAGAGTTTTTTCAGCACATTTTTTTTTAAAGAGGGCCAAGTGAGGTTGACTTGGTAAACATTTTCCCCCACGATAGTTGCTTTGCAGTGTCCTTGTGTTTGTTCAAAATGAACGATGAAATTATTTTTCAAGTAAGATCGGCCTTTGGCAACACGCTCAGGTTCATCCACTTTATCCAAGAGAAGCTGCGATATTTTTTTTGCCCAAGGATGTGTTGCAATTTTTTCGCCTTCAAAAATAATAGGCGCAGGAATGATACCCTCAATACGCAATTGCTCACTGACTTTTTGCGCACGCTTTTTTTTCTTGGCGATAGAATTTGGATTGCCAAAATCATAATAATGACTCATGCAGTTTCTTCCTCCCCATCAATTAAGACTTGATGAATATCCAGTGAAATGAGTTTAAGTAAGCGCTCATCATCCATTTCCGTTAAATTAAGCTCATTGCCTTCCGATAATAATTGCAGGGATAAATGGGTTTTCGACATTAAAAGCGCATCAATTTTTTCTTCTATCGTTCCTTTGCAAATAAATTTATGCACAATGACGGGATGATGTTGTCCAATGCGATAAGCACGATCGGTGGCTTGATTTTCCACAGCAGGATTCCACCACCTATCAAAATGAATCACATGCGTGGCGGCGGTTAAATTAAGGCCTGTACCACCGGTTTTTAAAGAGAGCACTAAAAAAGGTGGACCATCGATAGATTGAAATGCATCAATGATGTCAGCACGTTTTTTTAAAGGCACTTTGCCATCTAAATGCAATCCTTTTTGTCCAAAAACAGAAGCTAATAATTTTACGATGGCAGGAATGATTTCAGTAAATTGGGTAAAGACCAAGACTTTTTCATGCAGCGCGGCAATCTCTTCACAGATTTCTGCCAGACGTAAAAATTTCCCACTCGCATCAATGGGATATTCAGACACACCTTGCCATTGCGAAGGATGATTGCAAATTTGTTTAAAGCGTGTTAAATAACTTAAGATAAGCCCTTTTCGCTGTATGCCATGTTGGATATGCAGTGCTTTTTTTAAATCTTGAATCGAGCTTTCATACAATTGAATTTGCTGATGCGTGAGCGTGCAATAGGTTTGAATTTCTGTTTTGTCCGGCAAATCTGGCAAAATATTTTTATCGGTTTTCGCGCGGCGTAAAATATAAGGCGCGGTTAATAAACGGATGCGCGAGACAAATTGATTTTTTTCCTCAAGGGAATGACCATGTTTTTTTTCATATTTTGAAAATGCTTGTCGGCTGCCGAGTAAACCAGGGTTTAAAAAATCAAAGAGCGACCAAATGTCAGTGAGTTTATTTTCAATCGGCGTGCCTGTTAAACAAAAGCGTGAACGTGCCGATAATTTTTTTAAAGCTTTACTTTGTTTGGTACTGGGATTTTTAATGAGTTGTGCTTCATCGGCAATGATCGTTTCCCACTCAATTGCTTGAAGCCACTCGAGTTTGTGAATGAGGGAGTAAGTGGTGATCACGAGATCCGTCTGGTCAAAATCTTTGGCAGTGAGGGTGGCAAACTGGCTTCGATCTGCCATAGAGTGATGAATCATACGATAAGAAAGTGTTGGTGTAAAACATTTTATTTCGTTTTCCCAATTTTGTAAAAGCGCGGGTGGTAAAATGAGGAGATTGGGTGCATGAGATGGCGTTTGATATTTTTGTAATAATAAAAAAGCGAGTGTCTGTAGGGTTTTTCCAAGCCCCATATCATCGGCAAGGCAGCCGCTTAAACGAAGCTGATAAAGTAAAAAGAGCCACTCCACGCCAATTTTTTGATAAGGTCGTAAGACTGTTTTTAAATGCTGCTCAAAAATAGTATCGTGCGTTGTGCTTAAAAAACGGTCGGGATGGCGAAGCTGCGTTAGCGTTTCTTTTAAAAACGGACCCATGATAACCTTCGCTTTTTGATAAGCGAGTTTATCTTCTTCGGCAGATAACAATTGTAAACTTTCAGTAAAAGAGAGCCCTTTTGTATGGCGCAGTGAAAAAGCTTTTTCAGCCGCCAGTGTTTTTTCAAGCTCTGTTTTATTGATTTTTACCCATTGATTTTTGAGGCGCACCCATTTTTGCGTTGACCCCAATAATTTCTTAATATCTTCTGAAGAAAGGACTTTATCACCCAGCATGATGCGTACATTAAAATCCAGCAAACTTTGCAAGCCCAAATCTTTGCGAGAATGATTGCCAATCGTGATTTGTAATTCGGGGACATAAGCCGCGCGATTTTCAGGTAGATGGGTTTTTATGCCAGCGGCTTCAATGAGCGGCAATTCTTCTAAATAGAGGTAGGTTTCTTCTAAGCTTGGAAAATAGCGATCCCAAATTTCCCCGCTTGAAGTCAGGGATTGAATGAAATGGCTGTGCTGTGCCAAGTTATATAATGGGGCAAACGTTTTTATAAATTCATGGATCTTATTTTGTGATAAGTAAGATAAGGCCAGTGTTTTTAAGGGCTGCTCTTTTTCTTCAGAAATGTTTTGATAAGTGATAAAAAAGGTAAAGGGTTTTTTGAGGTTTTTTTTATTTTCGAGAAGATGACAGTGAAATACACTTGTCTCATTCATAGAGTGCACCTAATAAGCCTTGTGATCGACTGCCTGTAATGGTTTGTGTTGCTATTACTTTTTTTTCAATACGGCATTTGGCAAGCCAGGCAAACAATAAGGCTTCCATGTCCATGGGTTTAATATCTAATACTTCAGTAGAAGCCACGGGTGTCGGCGCAAAAGCTGCCGCTAATTGTTCTATCAAATAGGTATTGTGAATGCCGCCGCCATACACAAATATTTCATCGATGGTAGCAGGTAAAGATTGTACAGCCTGTTTAATACTTTGCACGGTGAGTGCTAACAACGTTGCTTGAACATCTTCAGGCGATTCGTCTATTAAATGCTTTGAAAGCCAGTTAAGATTAAAATATTCTTTGCCCGTGCTTTTCGGATAAGGTTTTGTAAAATAGGCGTCGCTTAATAATTTTTTGAGTAAGTTCGTATTTACTTTTCCACTGCGGGCAAATTGGCCTTCGGCGTCATACAATTGTCCTTTATGTTTCAGCGCCCACGCATCAAGTAATCCATTGGCAGGGCCTGTATCAAAACCGATAACAGGATTGCCATCGGAAGGTAATAGAGTGATATTGGCAATGCCACCTAAATTTAAAATAAGGCGGTTTTTGTGAGGATGTGAAAGATATTCGCGATGCAAGAGCGGCGCCAGCGGTGCACCTTGTCCACCGCGTACCACATCGGCTTGCCGAAAATCCGCGACCACGGAAATACCGGTGCGCTCAAGAATACGGTGTGGGTTGCCGATCTGCATTGTGAAGGGATATTCCCCCTTGGGTGAATGGCAGATATTTTGGCCATGCGATCCGATGGCTTTGATGTCATGAGAAGAAACAGAGGTCTTTTTTACTAAGGCTAATACCGCTTCGGCAAATAGTTCTCCGAGTTGCATATCATATTCTCCGAGATCTTGAAGCGAGATAAGCGGCGCAGTTTGAAGTGCTGCTAAATGGCTACGAAGCCTTTCCGGAAAGGGATGGGAATGTCTGGCGACAATCGTCAATTTTTTTTGGGTAAAATTCACGAGCACAGTATCGATGCTATCCATACTCGTGCCTGATATTACACCCACAAATAAATGCCCTAAAGATTCTTGCATTTTTAAATGACCTATTCTATACTCACTGCGATCTGCTAGTATAACAAATTTCACCAAAAATCACGAGGTAAACTACCATGTTATTATGTTTAGATGTGGGCAATTCACAAATTTTTGGTGGGGTATTTTCAGACACGGAACTACTCTTGCGATTTCGCCATGAAACGCATCGCACCTCCACTTCTGATCAATTGGGCGTTTTTTTACGCCAAGTACTGAAAGAAAATGGCATCGAAGCTTCAAAGATTAAACACATCGGGATTAGCTCAGTCGTGCCGAGCTTGGATTATTCTTTGGGTTCAGCCTGCATTAAATATTTTGATATCGATCCTTTTTGGCTCACCGCAGATGTATTTACCGGTCTTAAAATTGATACGCACAATCCACGACAAGTGGGCGCAGATTTAATTTCCACCGCCATTGCAGGGGTAGCAGCATATCCTAAACAAAATATGATCATTGTGGATTTTGGTACGGTAACTACTTTTGTGCCAGTTTCTAAAGATAAAGAATTTTTAGGGGCTGTATTTCAGTTAGGCGTGAGAAGTTCAATGAAAGCGCTGCAATCGAGTACCGATCAATTACCTTCTGTTCAAATTGTCAAACCCAAAAATTTTTTAGGTAAAGATACCGTGGGCGCCATTCAATCGGGCCTTTATTATGGCCAAGTTGGCGCTGCCAAAGAAATCATGGCAGGGATTGCTGGTGAGGCCTTTGGAAAATCTGCGTATATTAAAATTGGTACCGGAGGATTTTCACAACTCATGGAAGAAGCAAAAGTGGTGGATGTGATTTTACCCGATTTAATTTTAGAAGGTATTCGGATTGCCACGCTGGCCCCTGAAAATCAGCGTACTGCAGAAGCACCAAAACGGAGACGGAAAAAATGAGTATTGCGTTATTTGCAGGCAGCTTTGATCCTTTTACCGAAGGGCATTATGATATTGTACGCCGCGCAACGCTCGTGTGCGATAAGCTTATTATTGGCGTTGCACACAATGCGGAGAAAAAAACGTTATTTTCCATTGATGAGCGCATGGCGCTGATTGAAGAAACGCTGACGCATCAAGATTTCCCCATTGAAGTCGTGGCCATTTCAGGACTTACGATTCAGGCAGCTAAGGAATATGATGCCACACTTTTAATTCGCGGATTACGCAGAGGATCTGAAGCGGATTATGAACTGCAAATGGCGGCCTTAAATGAATGGCAGGATGAAGCTATTAAAACCATTTTGATTCCCGGCGCCATTAATCTTGCGCCTATCTCTTCCACTTTTGTCAAAGATATCGCGCGTTATGGCGGTGATTTAACAGGGCTCGTCC
>JBILMY010000026.1:0-9387 GCA_044375265.1 Gammaproteobacteria bacterium
TATTTGGCGCGTTTAGGGCATTACTTTGTCGACACTGAATTCATGTCTTTGACGCAACTGGCAGAAAAATTTGATACACCGCATTTAAGCAAATCACCGGCAAAATTTGATGAAGCGCAGTTACTCTATTGGCAAAAAGAAACATTGTCCAGAATTCCTGCTGAAGAATTATGGCAGGCGATGGGGTCAGAGGTACATGCCTTAGTACCGTCTGCTAAAAAAGAAGAATTTATTAAAACCATTCGCCATAATATTCATTTCCCCAAGGATGCGCGCATTTGGGCAGAAGTATTATATGGCAATTATACGCCAGTAAAATCTGATATTTCGGTAGATTTTTTAAAAAAAGTCGTCATAGTCTTACAAGAAAATAACCAAGTAGAAGGTTTGTTAGAACGCATTAAAATAGCCACAGGGGAAAAAGGAAAAGGCTTGTTCCATCCTATCAGAGTTGTGTTGACGGGCCGAAGCGATGGTCCGGAATTGGCAGCTTTATTCTATTTGCTCGGCAGCGAAGAAATGACTTCACGCTTTCAAAAGGCGCTGCATGTTCATTTATAATTCGCTCAGCCATCAAAAAGAAGCATTTATTCCTATCGTTCCTGGTAAAATCAATCTCTATGCCTGCGGCGTTACTGTCTATGATTATTGCCATGTCGGGCATGCACGGCAAAGTATCGTGTTTGATATGATCGTGCGGCATTTACGCGCCGAAGGCTATCAAGTGACTTTTGTGCGTAACATTACCGATATCGATGATAAAATTATTGCGCGCGCTGCTGAAAATGGCGAATCCATTGATGCATTAACGGCCCGATTTATCAAAGCCATGCACGATGATGAAGAAACTTTATTTGCATTAAAACCCGATCATGAACCACGCGCCACAGAATATATTCCGCAAATGCTTACCATGATTCAAACCCTTATCGATAAAGGTTACGCCTATCAAGAAGAAGAGGGGGATGTCTATTATGCCGTCAATGCCTTTGCGTCTTACGGTAAACTCAGCGGGCAATCCCTGGATGCCTTAAAAAGCGGTGTACGCATCGATGTGGCATCTGATAAAAAAAGCCCCATGGATTTTGTGTTATGGAAAATTGCCAAAGAGGGCGAGCCTTATTGGGAGTCGCCTTGGGGACGTGGACGCCCGGGCTGGCATATTGAATGCTCGGCAATGGCTTCCAGTTTATTAGGTAAAACCTTTGATATTCACGGCGGCGGGCTTGATTTAAAATTCCCCCATCATGAAAATGAAATTGCGCAGTCGGAAAGCTGTAATGGCTGCACCTTTGTGAATACTTGGATGCATACAGGGCTTGTGCAAGTGGACGGCAAAAAAATGTCGAAATCCCTCGGTAATTTTACGACCGTGCGTGATGCGTTGAAAGTTTATTCTCCTGAAGTCATGCGTTATTTTATGTTATCGGCCCATTATCGCAGCCCCTTAAATTTTTCCCCTGATACGATGGAAATGGCTAAGCAAGCATTAAAACGCTTATATACCGCACTTATAGTTTCCGAAGGTCGTCAGGTTGACTTGGCTCTGCCTCGTCATTCCCGCGTAGGCGGGAATCCATTAAGCCAAGATTATGAGACACGCTTCATTACTTGTATGAACGACGACTTCAATACCCCCGAAGCGCTGGCCATTTTATTTGAAATAGCGAGCGAGATTTCACGCGGCGCTATTCATCTACGCAGCACGCTTAAAATACTGGGCGAACGCTTGGGCATTCTTCAGCAAAATCCCATCGTCTTTTTAGACAGCATTACGCCGAAGATTGAAAACGTTGCAGAAATTGAAGCCTTGGTTGAAGCGCGTAAAGCCGCTCGTGCCAATAAAGATTTTAAAGAATCCGATCGCTTGCGTGATCTTCTTTTACAAAAAGGTATTGAAGTGCAAGATCACAAAGACGGTACCCTATCTTGGCATGTGAAGGGCTGATAAAAAACACATTATTTCTCTATAAAGATTGATTTTTACTATCGTTCTCGATAATATAGACCGCTTCATTAACACCCTATGAATAAAATTTAGTAATAACTTATAATCCTCATTACTAAAAAAAATAATTAAGGAAAAATATAATGTATCCCCATGATTCTGACAGTTATTGGACACAATTTAGAAAATATACTGATTGGTTAAAAAAAACATTGGGTCAGTATTTTTTTTCTCCTGAAACAAAGTTCGAAAATGAGGGAGATTGGTGGACTCAGTTCAAAGGATTCTTTTTTCCGCCAAGTCACCCTAATTATCTTGAGAAGACTTTATCCATACAATCGCATAACCCTGCACGCATCCCTTTGGTACCCTCAGATACCACAGCGCTTTTGCCCACGCACAGCGCTTCTACGCTGGAAAGTTGGGGCGCATGGTTCAAAAGCACCATTAGCAGTCTGGTTTTTTGGGCGGTTTCTCCCGTCCTGGTTTTTGCAATATTTTTTGATTTTTGCCGGCGTTGTACCGATGATAAAATCATGAATTCTTTATTTAAACCCGTGGATGTGGGGGGAGGAAAAACTCGACCAAACCTGTGGGGAATATTTTTTTCTTTATCCGGTTCTAGCACCTCTGTGGTAGGTTCAATCCATGCGATGGATACATTACTGCCTATTTTTTATAAACATAAAGTTGCCCGTTCTCAAGTCGTTCATTTTGGGCTGGGATTTGGCGTATTTAGTGTGCTGATGCAAGCCTCTTTTAATTTGGTGAATGCTTCCTCCGGACATAAAGAAAAAAAACAGTTTTCTTTTTTTGATGATCCAGAATTAAAAATGGAAATGGAGGAAGAATTAAACGTCATGCAATTAAATATCATATTTGCAACGACGCTTATAGCTTCTATAGCCAGCGGCGTATTGGCCGCCACAGTGCTTACCGTTATTGGTGTGGGAGGGGCCACTGCGTTTTTATTTGGAATATTGCTGGGTATTTTTAATTTTATTTCGTCTTATTCCGGAGGAGCGGCGAGCAATAAGGTCTTTTTTCAAGAAATTTGGCCTAAAATAAAGCATTTATTTAAAAAGGCTGAATATACGATATTGGTTTTCTCGTTTATTTTTATCATTCTTGCATTTTGTTTGCCCATTATCTATACGCCGGCTACAGTCAATTTATTTCAGTTAAAAAACAGATTATACTATTGGATAGTCACTGAATTTGTGGGCGCCACAAATCTGAGCGTCATTCCAATGTTTTTTAATCATGCCTTTGATTTTATTTGTAGATTTATTGACGCTTATCGGAAGAAAGACTATCCCAAAGGGATAGGAAGAAATTTGTCTAAAACGCTCGCTTTGATTCTTTTATCACCCTTGTATATTTTTGCAGCCTATGGAAATGGAAGTGAAAGCAGCCAAGAATATTTTTCAGAGGGTTGGATAAATATTTTGATAGGCGGTGCAGCCATGGCGACGTTTTTTCCAGGCTGTGTAGTGCCTATTTTAGATACTGTGGATAAAATTGCTGATCATTTTTCTCACATGCCGCCTGAAGAAGCGCGAAGGGTGCTTTTGCCTCCAGACACTCAAAAAGAAATAGACGTGTTAATGGCCATTGAAGCGTAAGATTACAAAGACGGGTCGCTGAGTTGGGCTGTAAAATAAAATTCCCCTCCAGAGGAGGGGTGCCCGAAGGGCGGGGTGGTTGATAGTGTTGGCAAAGAAATTTCAACCACCCCGTCAGGCTACGCCTGCCACCCCTCCTCTGGAGGGGAATTATCACGAACAAATTCTATTGTAATTTCTATTGTTGCTTTGGGCAAATAACCTTTGGCCTTTTCTGGCCATTCAATGAAGACGACGCTGTCTTTGGTAAAATATTCATGAAAGCCAATGGCATCTAATTCGTCGGCTTTTTCAATACGATAGAGATCAAAGTGATATACCGTAAATGCGGGTAATTCATGGCTTTCGACCAAGGTGAAAGTAGGGCTTTTGACAGGTTCGTTATAGCCTAATTTTTGCAGTAAACTGCGCACAAAATGGGTTTTACCTGCGCCTAAATTTCCCGATAAAAACACAATATCGCCGGCGCGTAAAGAAGCACTGAGATCGCTCAGGGCTTTATCAAAGGTAGCTTGAGAGTTAATGGTGTAAGATGTCATATTTTTTCAAAATGGTTTAATATATTTGCGGAGCACGTCATTCCCGCGCAGGCGGGAATCCATGGGCCCAATGGACCCCCGCCTGCGCGGGGGTGACGAGGAAAAACGATTCTACCACAATTGCTTTCCAAGCCTAAATTTGATACAGTATGCAGTGTCAAAAACCATTTTTTATAGAGTCATTATGAATCAAAATACTTATGGCGCTAAAGCCTCTCTTTCTGTCAATGGAACCTCTTACGATTATTATAGCTTGCCTAAAGCCTCTGAAAAATTAGGTGATATTGCGAGCTTACCTTTTTCTTTAAAAATCCTCCTTGAAAATTTACTGCGTTTTGAAGATAACAAAACTGTTTCTGCTGCGGATATTGAAGCCTTTGTTACCTGGATTGCAGATAAAAAATCGAATCGAGAAATTGCCTATCGTCCGGCGCGTGTGCTGATGCAAGACTTCACCGGCGTGCCTGCAGTCGTCGATTTAGCTGCGATGCGCGATGCCATGAATGCACTTGGGCAATCACCTGAAAAAATTAACCCCTTGGTGCCTGTTCACTTGGTAATTGACCACTCGGTGCAAGTCGATACCTTTGGCAACGCCAGTGCACTCACTAAAAATACCGCCATTGAAATGGAGCGTAACTATGAGCGCTATGAATTTTTACGCTGGGGACAAGATGCCTTTGATAATTTTGCCGTGGTTCCACCCGGCACAGGCATTTGCCACCAAGTCAATTTAGAATATTTGGCTAAATGTGTGTGGACCAATGATATTGAAGGGAAGACTGTTGCTTATCCGGACACCTTAGTGGGCACCGATTCTCACACGACCATGATCAATGGCCTGGGTATTTTAGGCTGGGGCGTAGGCGGTATTGAGGCCGAAGCCGCAATGCTCGGACAGCCTATTTCGATGCTCATTCCGGAAGTCGTGGGTTTTGAGCTCAAAGGCAAATTACGCGAAGGCATGACCGCTACCGATTTAGTCTTAACGATTACGCAAATGCTGCGTAAACACGGGGTAGTGGATAAATTTGTAGAATTTTATGGCGAAGGTTTGGCAGATTTACCCGTGACCGACAGAGCCACGATTGCCAACATGGCCCCTGAATATGGCGCCACTTGTGGATTTTTTCCTATTGACGCTGCAACGATAGACTATCTGCGTTTATCAGGACGTGATGAATCCACTATAGCCTTGGTGGAAACCTATTGCAAAGCGCAAGGCTTATGGCATGATAAAAATACACCGGCGCCTATCTTTAGCAGCAGCTTGAGCCTTGATTTAGCCACGGTGGAAGCTAGCCTTGCAGGACCTAAACGTCCGCAAGATCGCGTCGTTTTATCAAAAGTACCCGAGGCTTTTATTGATGCGAGCAAAGGCATTTCTCAAAAGAAATCGGTTGAGACGTCTGCCGGCTATGAAGTGTCGCAAGGGGATGTGGTGATTGCCGCAATCACCAGTTGTACCAATACCTCCAATCCCAATGTGATGATTGCCGCAGGCTTATTGGCTAAAAAAGCGCTGGAAAAAGGCTTGAACGTCAGGCCCTTTGTAAAAACGTCTTTGGCGCCCGGCTCAATGGTCGTGACTGAATATTTAACTAAAACAGGGTTATTGGAACCGTTGGCTAAGCTTGGTTTTTCTGTCGTAGGTTACGGTTGTACCACTTGTATTGGCAATTCAGGGCCGCTCCCTGAACCTGTTGCTGCAGCCATTACCGAAGGGGATTTAACCGTCTGCGCAGTATTATCCGGAAACCGTAACTTTGAAGGGCGTGTTCATCCGCAAGTCAAAGCCAATTGGCTCGCTTCTCCGCCTTTAGTGGTGGCATACGCCTTAGCGGGAAATATTAAAAAAGATTTAACCTCTGAACCGCTTGGCAAAGGCAGCGATGGGGATCCTGTCTATTTAAAAGATGTGTGGCCCAGCAATCAAGAAATCGCCGAAGCGGTATCGATGATTAATGGCAGCATGTATAAAAAAGAATATGCCAATGTATTTAATGGTAATGAAACTTGGAACGCCATTCCCGTCAAGCCTTCCGAAACGTATAGCTGGAACCGAAAATCCACTTATGTCCGATTACCCCCATTTTTTGAAGGCTTAAAACTAAAGCCTGAGGCAAAGAAAGATGTGATTGGTGCTTGTGTGCTCGCGATTTTTGGCGACAGTATCACCACCGATCATATTTCTCCTGCAGGAGATATTAAAGCCGACAGCCCTGCGGGTCGATATTTGTTGGAGCAGGGTGTTTCGAAAAAAGATTTTAACTCGTATGGCGCAAGACGCGGCAATCATGAAGTCATGATGCGCGGCACCTTTGCCAATATTCGGATTAAAAATGAAATGCTCGATGGCGTCGAAGGCGGATTTAGCCGTCATTATGGCGAAAATAAAACCAGCCCGATTTATGATGTGGCCATGCAATATCAGGCAGAAAATCGCCCGCTCGTGATTTTTGCCGGTAAAGAATATGGTACGGGTTCTTCGCGTGACTGGGCTGCTAAAGGGACATTACTCCTCGGGGTAAAAGCCGTGGTGGCTGAAAGCTTTGAACGCATACATCGTTCTAACCTTATTGGTATGGGCGTGTTACCCTTACAGTTTCCAGAAGGCATGACACGTAAAACCTTGGAACTCGTGGGTGATGAAATCATCGATATCATGGGCATCAGTGGAAAAATTACGCCTAAGATGTCACTCAAAACGATTATTTATTATGCCAATGGCGAGCAAAAAGAAGTGCAGTTGCGCTGCCGTATTGATACGCAAAACGAAGTGGAATATTATTTAAATGATGGTATTTTGCAATACGTGCTGCGTAATATGATTGGACAAAAATAAATGTCTGATTATGCCTTAATGACATCTGAATCTGTTTCAGAAGGGCATCCGGATAAAATTGCCGACCAAGTTTCTGATGCGGTTTTAGACGCCATCCTTCGACAAGATCCTACCGCAAGGGTGGCGTGTGAAGCGCTCACCAAAACAGGCATGGTCATTGTGGCTGGTGAAATTACCACAGATACCTGGGTTGATTTAGAAGAGATTATTCGTGGGTTACTGCGAAAAATAGGCTATACCAGCTCTGATATGGGTATTGATGCCGACTCTTGCTCTGTCCTTTCTGCCATTGGCAAACAAAGCCCCGATATTGCCCAAGGTGTCAATGTAGCCACTGATAAAAAAATAGGGGCGGGCGATCAAGGGATGATGTTTGGTTACGCTTCGGATGAAACGCCTGAATTCATGCCCATGCCGATTATGCTTGCGCATAGACTTATGAAACGCCAAGCTTTTTTACGGCATGAAAAAATGCTGCCCTGGCTGCGTCCGGATGCGAAAAGCCAAGTCACCGTACGCTATGAAAACGGTGTGCCAGTGGCTATTGAAACAGTTGTCTTATCAACACAGCATGCGCCAGATATTGACTATAAAAACTTGGTTGAAGCGATTCGCGAAGAATTGATTATCCCGATTTTGCCTGCGCATTTATTAACGAAAAATACCCGCTATTTAATCAATCCCACAGGCCGTTTTGTGATTGGCGGACCGCAGGGCGATTGCGGGCTTACAGGCCGTAAAATTATTGTCGATACCTATGGTGGCATGGCGCGTCATGGGGGCGGTGCTTTCTCTGGCAAAGATCCTACAAAAGTCGATCGCTCTGCCGCTTATGCAGCGCGCTATGTTGCAAAAAATATTGTGGCCGCTGGACTTGCCAAGCGTTGTGAGCTACAGTTATCGTATGCCATTGGTATCAGTGAGCCTATCGCTATTGTGATCAATACCTTTGGCACGGCAAAAGTGCCAGAATTGGTGATTGAAAAAGCGGTACAAGAAACATTTGATTTGAGTCCCAGCGGTATTATTGAGCAATTAGATTTATTAAAACCCATTTATTTACCCACAGCAACCTATGGTCATTTTGGGCGTAATGAGCCTTCTTTTCATTGGGAAAGAACCGATAAAGTAAATGACTTATTAAGTGCAGCAGGAAGACAATCATGACAATAGAAAAAGAAAAAACCTTATTTCGCATTCGTTTTTATCAAGACGAATCCATTTATGAAATTTATGCCAAATCCCTCGGCCAAGATGCCATGCCGGGATTTTTAGATGTGGAAGACATTGTGTTTAGCCGCAAAGAAAATTCTCTCATCGTGAACACCGAAGAAGAGCGCTTAAAGCAAGAATTTGAAGGCGTGGTCTGCGCTTATATCCCTATGCATGCAGTGATTCGCATCGATGAGGTAGAAGTGGAAGGTGAAGCCAAAATCATTCCGATATCTTCAGGGAAAGATAATGTGATCCGCACTGTGTCATTTAAAAAATCTGAACTGTGATTAAACAGATTAAAATGATTAACTATAGTTATTTAACCCCCCTCTTAACAAGAGGGGAAATCGGCGCAGCCGATGGGGGAGATTTATTAAAGCAACATTTTATAAATCCCCCAGTCGACTGCGTCGACAGCCCCCTTATTAAGGGGGCTTATTAATACCATGCCTAATTCTTTATTCATCGACATCGCAGGCACTGCAGTCACTTCCGATGAAGCCAAACGTATCTTGCATCCTTTAGTGGGTGGCATCGTGCTTTTTACCCGCAATTATAGCGATCGCTCGCAGCTGCAAACCCTTACGCGAGAACTCAAATCACTCAAGCCCTCATTGACGATCAGCGTTGATCATGAAGGCGGACGTGTGCAGCGTTTTATGGAAGGCTTTACACAATTACCTGCGATGGAAACACTCGGAGAATTATATAAAAGCAATCCTGATAAAGCCTTAAGCGAGGCAAAAAACTATGGCTATACCATGGCTTCTGAATTAAAAGCCGTTGGGGTTGATCTCAGTTTTGCGCCTGTGCTCGATTTAAATAAAGGCATCTGTCATGTATTACGTGGCGGACGCGCGATTTCTGCCTCGCCTGCGGTCACCATCGCTGTGGCAAGTAGCTATATTGATGGCATGAACCAAGGCGGCATGATGGCTATTGGCAAGCATTTTCCCGGGCATGGCAGCGTGGTGGGTGACAGCCATGAATCTTTGCCTGTCGATTCTCGAGAGCTAGAAACCCTTGAAAAAGATGATTTATCGGTTTTTCTAGGGCTTTTAACCAAACTCGGCGGCATTATGCCCGCACATATTATTTTTGATAAAGTGGATAGCAAACCTGCAAGCTTATCCTCTGTGTGGTTAAAAACACTGCTTCGCGGTAAATATCAATTTGCAGGAAAAGTGTTCAGTGATTGTTTATCCATGAAAGGCG
>JBILMY010000027.1:0-9230 GCA_044375265.1 Gammaproteobacteria bacterium
ATTTTAGGGAACGACGGCAAAGAAATCCCGATTACTTTTTTAAAGGTGGACAGTGTGCCTGAAGGTAAGCAACTCATGGATCAAGAAACAACCGAAGCAGTGTTAACGATGATGCGATCGGTTGTCGAGAAGGGCGGAACAGCACCGAAGGCGCGTGTGCCTGGCTATTGGGTTGCCGGAAAAACAGGGACTTCTCGGATCGTGGGTGCACATGGTTATGAAAAAAATCGCTATAACTCCTTCTTTGCCGGACTGGCACCTGTCACCGATCCGCAGCTGGTCGTGGTCGTTCTTGTGACCGATCCGCGCGGTAAACTCTATTACGGTGGCGATGTGGCTGCACCGGCTTTCTCAACCATCATGGGCGGATCGCTGCGCTTACTTAATATTCCGCCTGATCATTTAGAGCCCAACGATGCCAAGAAAAAAGCTTAGTCAATTACTCTCGCCGTGGATTGACTTGTCAGATAACTTCGATAGGGAGATTCTACATCTGAGCCTCAATAGCCAAAAAGCCGAAGCGCAGGGACTGTTTTTTGCCCTTAAAGGCCATCAGACTTCAGGTGAAACTTATATTGAAGAAGCTATTCAACAAGGCGCCATCGCGATTGTGAAAGAAACGGCGCAGCTGCCTTATGCCACTGAACAATCAGGCGTTATTTTTATTTATTTACCAAAGCTCACACAAAGCTTGGCAGAAATCGCCGCGCGATTTTTTGATTATCCTGCAAAAAGCTTAAGCTTGTTTGGTGTAACGGGCACGAATGGTAAAACGACAGTGGCTTATTTAGTGGCTGAAGCCTTTTCAACGCTGGGTTATCAATCAGCCTACATGGGAACGCTGGGCGTTGGCATTTATGGAGAAGCCTTAATTGACACGGGATTGACTACCGCTGATGCGATTGTGATACAAGAAACGCTGGCGCATTTTAAGGAAAGGGGGGTAACGCATGTGGCGATAGAGGCCTCTTCTCATGCACTCTCTCAAGATCGCATTTATGGTCTTTATTTTGCCGCGTCCGTTTTTACCAATTTAACCCATGAGCATTTGGATTATCATGGAACGATGGAAAATTATTTTGAGGCCAAAAAAAAATTGTTTGATAAGGCGTATTCACAGTATGCCATCATCAATGCTGATGATGACTATGGTCAGCGGCTCATGAAAGAAATCACGATTCCTTTTATGACGTATAGCTTGAAAGAGAAGGGCGGTGATATTTATTTAAGCGATATTCAGTATTCTAAAACAGGGAGTGATGGGTTACTTGGCGTCACCCACGCGCACGCGGGGGTCCATGGGCCCCTGGATTCCCGCCTGCGCGGGAATGACGAAGAAATTATTCCATCCAAAAATGTTAACCAAACACTACATACCCCCTTACTTGCCGAATTTAATCTCTACAACGTGCTGGCAGTAGGGGGCGTATTACTGAGTCAAACATATCCCTTAGAAAAAGTGGCAGTATTACTGTCAACTTTGCATTCTGTTCCTGGCCGCATGCACAGCATTATCGAAAAAAACACGCCCTGGATCCTCATTGATTTTGCGCATACGCCCGATGCCTTGGAAAAAGTGCTCTCTACAATAAAGCCTTTAACCCAAGGAAAATTATGGGTTATCTTTGGCTGCGGCGGAAATCGGGATAAAGAAAAAAGACCTCTCATGGGAAAAATTGCCGAAAAATTCTGCGACCATATTATGTTGACAGACGATAATCCGCGTTTTGAAGATCCTACCCACATTACGGCTGAAATTGCCGAAGGTATTGAGGGAGAATATGAAATTATGCATGACAGAATGCAGGCAGTAATAAGCGTATTACAACGTGCAGCAGCAGAAGATACTGTATTGATTGCGGGTAAAGGCGTGGAAAAATATCAAATTATTGAAAACCACTATTTACCCTATGACGAAATAAAAATTGTGGAGCGTCTTTATTATGAAGAAAAGTTTTGAAAAAATTATAAAAGGTTATGAGCAATTTAAGCAGACGCATCAAGAAGGTAGCCAAGAAAAAGCAGCCTTAGTTCAATTGGCTGAAAAAGGTCAACATCCGCTTGCTTTGGTTATTGCTTGCTGCGATTCTCGTGTTGATCCGTCTATCTTGCTGCAATGCGAAGCAGGAGAAATTTTTGTCATTCGAAATGTGGCCAACTTAGTCCCCCCTTTTGAAAAAGATGAAGGGCATCACGGGGTCAGTGCTGCCATAGAATTCGGTCTTTGTTATCTTAATATCCCTCACCTGATTATTTTAGGACACAGCCGTTGCGGGGGCATAGAAGCTTTTTTGCATCAAGAACGTTTGCATCAAGATGATTTTTTAAGCCGATGGCTTTCCCTTATTGAAAGCACAGAAACCAAAAAAGCGCCAACCGTGGAAGCGTGTGCTAAAGCGTCTCTTTTACATTCTTATCATAATGCTTTGTCTTTTCCTTGGATTACATCACGTATTCAAGAAGGTAAATTGCAATTACATTTATGGTTTTATGATCTCGACAAAACCCTCATCGAAGCGTACGATGTCGACCGGCAATCTTTCTTGGCTTTATAAAAAACACCTATGATTACTTTATCTTTTAAACAATTAAAACAAATTCTTCGTGAAGAAGCTTCTAAATTATATCAAGCAGATGACAGCCTTATTTTTTCAGGAATACAATTTGATAGCCGAAAAATTACGCCAGGCAATTTATTTCTTGCCTTGGAAGGCCAAAAAGTTAATGGGCATGATTTTATTGCAGACGTCAAAGAAAAAGGCGCGGTTCTGGCAATCGTCACTAAACTCATGCCCGTCGATTTCCCTCAAATTCAAGTGCGTGATCCTGTCATTGCCTTTGGTTTATTGGCAGCGTATTGGCGCAAGCAATTTTCCATTCCTGTAGTGGGGATCACAGGCAGCTGCGGCAAAACCACGACCAAGCAAATGATGGGGGCTATCTTAAGTGAAGCAGGGCACTGTTTAATGACACAAGGCAACCTCAACAATCAATTAGGCGTGCCTTTAACGCTGTGTGAATTATCTTCTGAGCATCAATTCGCTGTGATTGAAATGGGGGCCAGCCGAAAGGGCGATATCGCTTATTTAAGCCATATTGTGCAGCCCACGATTTCAGTCATTACCAATGTAGCGCCGGTGCATTTACAAGGCAGTGATGGCACAGGGCTTGGCAGTATTGAGGGCGTATTTCAAGAAAAAACAGAAATTTTTAAAGGGCTACAAAAAAGTGGTATGGCGATTATCAATGCGGATGATGACTTTTACCCTCGATGGAAAAAGGCTTTTCCGTGCCATATTTCTTTTGGATTTTCAACAGAAGCGACAGTTACTGCCAGTCAATTAGTGCCCAATACAGAAAAACAATATGCCTTTGTCTTAAAAACACCCACAGGGGAGATTGCCCTGCAGTTGTCTTCTTTGGGTAAACATAATGTTATCAATGCCTTGGCTGCTGCTGCGGTAGCTTATCAGCTCGATATCCCTTTGGAAAAGATTGCCAAGGGGCTCTCCAATGTACCCGTGGCGGAAAGACGCATGGTAAAAATACCTTTATCAAAAGGGGTTATTTTAATTGATGATAGTTATAATGCGAATGTAAAATCCATGGAAGCCGCCATTGAAATGCTGGCTGAACATGCAGGTAAAAAGATGCTCATCATGGGCGATATGCTGGAGATGGGTGCCGAATCTTTGGCAGCACACCAGCGGATAGGGGAGCTGGCTAAAGCGGCCAAAATCGATTATTTGTTGGCGATTGGCCAAGATTCCCTGGCTGCAGTAAAAGCCTTTGGGGAAGCTGGCGCACATTTTGAAATACACCAAGCACTTGCTGAGGCAGCAAAAAACTATTTTGAACCCGGGCTTCTCATCATCAGCAAAGGTTCGCATGGTATGGCGCTTGATAAAGTGGTAGAATTGCTCAGAAATTTTTAGAAGGTAAAAAAGCACAATGTTATATGCATTTATTCTGTATCTAGGCCATCATGGCTATCCACTATTAGATAATTTTCGTTATTTAACCTTGCGGGGAATATTCGCTATTTTAACGGCGCTTTTCTTTGTTTTGGGCGTAGGCCCTGCAGTCATTCGAACTTTGGCGTCTTATAAAATTGGCGAAACGGTACGGGATTTAGAGCAGCTAACCAATCACCACGGTAAAAAAGGAACGCCCACTATGGGTGGGCTTATTATTCTCATGGGACTTTTATTTTCGACGCTGCTCTGGGCTAATTTAAGTAATCCCTATATTTGGATTGTCCTATTTGTCCTCTTTGGTTTTGCCATCCTGGGTGGTTATGATGATTTTTGTAAACTCACAGGACGGGGTAAACGCGGGATATCAGCGAAGCTAAAATTTCTTATACAATCCCTCATTACGCTCATTGCCGTATTTTGGATCTATAAAATTGCCAATCCCAACGAAACACAATTTGTGATCCCCTTCTTTAGCCATGCGATGATTGAAATAGGGGCCTGGTATTTAGTGATCGCCTATTTTGTCGTGGTAGGGTCCAGCAATGCGGTAAATTTAACCGATGGTCTCGATGGGCTGGCAATCATGCCTTCAGTGCTGGTAGCAGGCGCTTTGGGTGTTTTTGCCTATTTAACAGGGAATATTGATTACGCGAGTTATTTGTCCTTGCCTTATGTGCAGGGCACAGGAGAACTCACCATTTTTGTGGCAGCCTTTGTGGGTTCAGGGCTCGGCTTTTTATGGTTCAATGCCTATCCTGCGCAAGTCTTTATGGGCGATATTGGCTCATTATCCATTGGGGCTTCTTTAGGCATTCTGGCCGTCATTGTACGTGAGGAAATCGTTTTCTTTATTATGAGCGGCGTGTTTGTGATGGAAACAGTTTCTGTCATTTTACAAGTGGCTTCGTTTAAAATGTTTGGTAAACGCATCTTTAAAATGGCGCCGATTCATCACCATTTTGAATTAAAAGGCTGGAAAGAACCCAAAATCATCGTGCGTTTTTGGATCATTACCTTGGTATTGGTCTTAATTGGACTGGCTACTTTAAAATTAAGATGATCTTAAGAATAGTGGTACACGATGCATTCGACAGTATATTTTGATAAAGGTAGTTTTGCAGGAGTTTTTTTCATGGTATCAACGCATAAAGAGAGCAGACTGCTGGGTCCATGAGTGTTTAAAGGAAAACGATCCTCTTCAATACCTTTTATAATCCATTCTGGAAAAAGCTCCCGTTTGAGATAATTTCTATCTGCCATACTCATGGGAGACATGGCTATATCCAAGATTTTTTTTCTTATTATAATTTCTGAAAAAAGATTTCTTCTGGTGATAAGTAAATCACCTTCTGGCGTTAATTCAACTTTATGCGCATTAATGTCTTTTATTTCCATACGACATACCCATTTATGCGCAGTATGCCATTCAAGTAGGCTGATACTTCTTTCACCATTACTTGAATTAACGCTCGTAAATATTATATATTTTTGGTCCGGTGTCATTACTAGAGAAGTAACAGTGCAGAGATAATCTAACATATAGTTAACCTTTCTTTCTATATACTGAGGACTAGATCTTTGTAATACTCTAATCGTATCTCGATAAGCAGAATTAAGGCCTTTATTTACTGTGATAATATACATATTATCTGCAACTATAAAACAATGGTAAGGATGAACTTCTTCTCTAGAAAGTAATCCTTCTTGAGAATTTATATAATGATCTGCTCCCCAGTCTGAGCGTTGTCCAGTTTCTATATCCCATCTTATTGCAGAGCTACTTATATTTTTGCCAATACTTACCCAATATTCTCCCTCATATTCTTCTGCTGCCGTGATTGTAAAAAACCTGTCATGCCATTCTATGCCGGATAAAACATGTAATAATTGACCATTGCCAATATCCCATATTTTGGCAATTTTTTCGTTTTTGCTAAGGATAATGATTTTTTGCCCGTTCGTTGTTATCCAACAGTCTACTTTTTCTGTGGGGAAAGGCAAGTGTTGATGGGCAGCGGAGGCAAGATTGAATCTCTCTGTTTCATTATCCCATATGATAGGTTTATGAGAGGCATCTATGGCAATCAGTTTTTTTCCATCCAGCGTTCTATATTTACAATATTTGAGATGCGGTGCACTTCCATTACTAATTAATTCTATAGCGTCCCATGAAAGTGTATTCTTGACCACTTTTTTCCATACAAGAATAGCATCGTGAGCATAATCCAGTGAAATAGCCGTATCTTCTGAAAAAGCTACAGAAAAAGAATTGACTCGAATATCATGCTGCGTTAATTTTGCGCTTATTGAGCGCCCTGGTACATACCTATACGATGAACACAGGACAGCCCATTTGGAAACTCCTACATAACCGCCTGTATGAATATCCCAAGTTTTAATGCTTGCACCCATATATCCTGTAATCACTAGGTTTCCTGCTATTGCCGTCAGAGATAAAATGTCTTTTTCATCATCTATATGACGTATAGGTTTCATAAAATGCCAAAATACGCCTTCTCTCTCTTTGATGCCTTCTAGATCTTCCATTTCCCATATCTCCATTCTTTTTTTATTGCTTTCACGTACTACAATAATATATTTTCCATTGGAACTTAAGACAAATTTATAAATAGGTGCAGAACCTTCAAGACTGTATAAAGCACAAAATGGTTTAGCTCTTGTTAAATTTGTAGGTATAAGATTATTGAAGAGACCTCTAAAGCTCGTACCTGCGCCTACTGCCGTTAATAAATTGAAGCCTATTTGACTAGCAATTTGCATATAGCGTGTAGCTTGCCTATACCATGTTTCCTCTACAGCCCATATTAAGAATAACGTTTTCCCTTGTAATTCTGAAGGTTCAGTTTTTAAAATAATATAGCCATTTGGCATTATGCTAAGCCAGTTAAGCTTACTGTTTTTATAAACAGGATTTTCTAAACTGCCTAGAGATTTTCCCGTTGTTATATCCCATAGGGTAAGCGTATCATAATACCCTCCGGAAATTATTTGACTTCCATCAGGGGTGATAGCAAGACAAGAGATTATTTCCCCCGCTTTACAAACGTGGAGGCAACGCCCAGTTGCTATTTCCCATATCCGAATAGTCTTATCTAAACTCCCTGAAACTACCTTTTGGCTATCTGCCGTTATTGCAAGGCAAGTGATAGCATCAAAATGGCCCACAAATTTTCTTATTAGCGTTAAATTCTGCAAATCAAATAAGGCGAAATCTCCAATCGTTACTAATTTAGAAAACACCCATTTTTTTTCAATAGAAACCACTACTGCCTCATCCAAAGCAGGAAAATCTACGTTTGGAGTCGGAAGTAGCTCAATTGGTAACCGAATCTTTTTTTCAGAACTGGGATGTAACCACCGTAAGTGCATAAGTTAACCTTAAAAAATAAACGAATGTTAACATAAGTAAATTAACGTAAACTTAAGAGTTTATAAGCTTAACCTTGCAAAAGTGGCTTATTTAAAATACACTCAAAGCCTTTTTAAAGACAGAGTAAAATAAAATGATTATCCTCTTTAGTAAGATGCAGAGTAATGGCAATGATTTTGTGATTTTTTATGGGATTGCACCCAAAGATTTTTCAACAGTGCAACTTCAAAAAATTGCTGATCGTCATTTTGGAATAGGGTGTGACCAAATTCTTTTTTTAAGTCCAAGCACAGAAAAAGACATTGATTTTGACTATCGCATTGTTAATCAAGATGGTTCAGAAAGTGGGCAATGCGGTAATGGCGCAGCTTGCCTTGCAAAATTTATTAAAACTAAAAAAATAAATAATAATCAAACAGTTATATTAAAAACCTCAACTTCACTCTTAAAAATAAAAGCCCTAGAATCAGGCTTTTCAGAAGTCGATATGGGTATTCCACAGTTCCCAACTGAAACTGTACCGCTAGTTTTTATGGGTAATCCGCATCTTATCTTAAAAGCTGAAAACCCAGAAAAAGAACAAGTAATTTTTGAAAAAGCCCAAGAAGATTTTGAAAGCGGTATCAATGTCAGTTTTTATACCCTTAATAAAGAAAGCATTGATTTACGGGTTTATGAGCGCGGCGTAGGACCGACACTTTCTTGCGGCAGCGCCGCCTCTGCAGCTTTTGCCTACCTCAAAAAAGAAGGGCTATGGACTCAAAATTCTGCTACAATGCAGCTTCCTGGAGGCAAAGTGCAGGTGAGATGCGAAAACTTATCTGCGCCGCTTTACTTGCAAGCCCCCAGTCATATTGTCTTTGAAGGGGAATTATTCCTATGAAAAAACTTTCACTTTTTTTAAGCAGCCTGTTATCGTTAGGGTTTTCTGATGCTGTGAAAGCAGATTATTTTGCGGAAGAACCTTATAATTCATCACTACCTATCTACGATAACTTTGAGCCGTACTATCAAGCCAAACTTCGCTTATCAGGTTTTTATGGCAATAATGGTGGCAGTTACAGTGAAGCCGATCTATTGATTCCTGTTGTTCAAAGCCCTTATACGCTTGGATACCTCGATATTCGTGGACAAAAAAGAGAATCCAATCTATGGCAAGGCAGCGTCGGGGGAGGGTATCGCTTTTTATCCCCCGATATGAAAGCCATGTACGGCTTATACGCTTTTTATAATGCGCATAATAGCCCTTTTAATAATACTTACGCACAGCTCATTACCGGTCTTGAATTTAAGACCGAGTGGCTGAGCTTTGGCGCAAATTATTATAATTCTATTGGAACAACCCAAAATGATGAAGATACGGCCAATACTTATACTTGGCAACTTGTCTCAGGCATAAATAATAATTTATTGATTAATAATGCGATTGAGCAGCAAAAAGTGCAGGGGGGTGATGGAGAGCTTGGGCTTAAAGTTCCTTTTGTCGACAGTCTTCATGTCTATGGCGGTTATTACTATTTTGAACCCACCGACTATGTTTCCACTATTCATGGCCCCCGTTTTCGTTTAAGTTATCGACTTGATGAAGCGCTTTCTTTACCGACTTTACCTTTAAGTTTAGAGAGCAGTTGGCAGCAAGATACCGTGAACGGTACTTTATGGACGGTGGGTTTACGTCTCACAGTACCTTTTGGAAACTCATCAGACAAAACATCAATGCAACCAAAAATGTATCAAGCTATGACGGATTATGTGCAATTTGGGCCTATTCCTGAACCGACTATCAGCTATAACAACCAAACACCTTATACGATAGATGGCAATGTTGCTACCTTTGCCAGAGTAAATTCTTTGAGTGATTT
>JBILMY010000028.1:0-9149 GCA_044375265.1 Gammaproteobacteria bacterium
ATTTTCTGTTGCAAAGGTATATCCAACAATATTAGCATCTTTTGGATGCAAATTTTCAATAATCTCTTTTTCCTGCATGATTTCATCAGCAGTTTTCACAATAATTTTATCTTCGCCTTTTTTCTTCATGGCAAAAATAAGTTTGTCGTTATGCTCTGATAAACGCTTAGCAAGAATTTTATATTTTGGACTATTGACTCCTAAATACCCAAGATAGGTTAAAGTGCGAATATCTCGTGGAGAGAATTGATCGACCAAACTATCTTTTGCTAAAATTTCTTCTGGTTTTGCTTTAAATCCCAGACTTTTATTAATAATCTGAACTTGAACCACATAATCGCCTTCACTATCTTGAAGAATTTCTGTCACTCGATAAGCAGGTACATAACCTTCCTTTTTACTGAGTTCTGATAATTTCTGGAAAAAATTTTTAATCTTTGTTTTTAAGCTCATGCCCTGCCTCCAATAAAAAAGTCTCATCTTCTTCTGAAAAATTATTCCGAGATTCAAATAAAATTGCGATAATTTCATCCTCTTCATTTAATTGACGTATTTTATAAATATTTGAGTCGGGATTTAAAGGTTTTAAATAACGCTCTTCAACGTCAATAAGTAACTGCCTAAAAATAGGTTCTTCTTTGCCTTTAAGTTTAGCTAAAACAAAACTTCTATCTTTAGGAGATTTTTTAGGATCAAAAATTAAAATGGTTCCTTTTGAAAATAAAGGTTCCATTGAATGATCATTCATAAATACACCAAAACACTCATTACTGATATTTCCTGTAATGGCCACATGCTTTTTGATTTTAGAGACAATATTCGTTCTATTTAAGATATTCGCCCAAGGAATCATAGGCACGGTTTTAATCGCATCTGTTTTTTTAGGTAACTTTTCTTCTGGCTGCCAATCTGCCAGTAAAGGCTCTTCTCCTAATAATTGATCGACACTGATATCAAAATACTTGGCTATAGGCTCTAAGGAGCTTTTATAGGGGCGTGTTGATTTTCCAACTACTAATCGATGGATAGTTGGTTGGGGAATATCAAGCTCCCGCGCTAAATCGACGGGCTTCATGTCCCGTTCAAACAAAAGCCGCTTCAAAATAGTACTTAATTTCGGGTATTTCTTTGCCATACAGATTCTTTAAAAGATGTATAATTTTACTTAAAAACAGCCATTCTGTCAAATTTCTTGTAATTTTTATTCGTTTTTTAACTATCTTTAACGAACTATGGAGAGGCAGCACTTCTTAGTTATTTCTTCCTTATATTGTTAAAAGTTGCATGATAATGGGCAAGATGAAATATGAACGAAGTTTTTGATGTATTAATTTACACCAGTACTTTTCTTACTGCTGTAGGCATTATCTTAGCCTTCATTAAAAAAAGCGCGTCCGGAATAAAGCGAATGTTTTACCAAAAAGAAATCGTTCCTAAAAAAACTCTAACTATTATACCAAAACCAAGTTTGTTAGAAACTAGCTTTTTTTGGCACTTAGGAAAACAAGGAAATAAATCTGGAATACAAATACATGGAAATTTTATCGTAAGTAATTTAACCCATTTTCCTATAAAGTTTGGAGGCGTTCAACTTAGAACTTTAGGTTATAAAGGAATTGTCTTAACTGAAGAAATTTTGCCTTATCGCTCTGCTCTAAACAAATGAGATTGCCACTACTGAATTGACAGGAAAAATCCTTAGAAATTGAGGAGATTTTAATCCCCCTATAAATTACTTGCCCCTAAAGTTGCCCCAGATATTTTTTATATTCTAACTAATCGATGCAGTAGCTGGTTAATTTTGATAAAACTTTCTATCAAAGGCGCAGCTTTTGAACTATCCCAATAAGCGTCACAATGATCTGTATTAGCTAAGATTTCAGTTCTACAGTTTGGGATTTGGGATTTAATCTCCGATAAATATTGATGAACAGGGTCCAGTTCACCTGCAAACAATAACACGGGTACTTGGATATATTTTAAGCTGCTAGAACGATCGGGCCAAAGCGGGGTATTGGCGATAGCTAATGAATGTGGGTTATTTTGAAGATATCTACTTCTCACTCTAGGATCAAAGGGGCGCCCTAAAAATCGTGATTCAAGGTCAGTGACAAACCCTTGCATTCCTTCGGTATTTAAACAGGTTCTAAAATCTTCACCAAATAAATTAGAGCCAATGGGTTGTGTAGAACCATAGGGATGGGCACTGGCAATAATGAAAGACAAAAATCTATCCTGATAAAGATCAGCCAATACAAAACCTAAGCTTCCGCCAATAGAGTTGCCAAAAAAGTGGGCTTTAGGTATATGCAGGTGGTCAAGAACACTGATAACATCAGCGGCTCGTCTTTCGGGTGTATACTGATTTTGATCTAAAGGTTTATCACTATCCCCATATCCTAACGCATCCATTAAAATGAGTTGAAAATTGGGAGATAATTTTTCTACATACCCCAAGCTTTTCCAATCAGACAAAGAGTTACCATTACCATGGCTTAAAATAATAGCAGGCTTACCCGCTTGACCATGGACTTCATAATTAAGGTTAAACCCTTCTTTCGTTAATACTGTTGACATAAAAACTCAAATAAAAATTCTGGCATTTCTGGTTTACCTGCTAAACACTCCGCCAGCGGTTTTCATTTTATCATTATTTTGAAATTTATTCTAGAGTATGTTATAGTAATAACGTTTTATGAGAAAAAAACTTTAAGACCTTATTTTTATGAAAACCATTGCCGTTATATTACCTGTTAACAATCCAGAAATGCTGTCACAATCTGATATAGATATTTACAGTGATTCTCAGATAAAATTTATATTACACACCGTTGATACACCTTTAAAAGAAATCAACACTATGGAAGATGCTGCGATGGTGGAAAATTTAGTCATCAATAAAATTCAAGTCTTAACCAAAGAAGGTACTGCGGCAATTATTGTTTATGCCTTCGGTGAATTTGAAAAAGTCAAAAATAGGAATTTTGGCGTGCCAGTTTGTGCATTAGGGCCTACTGCAATTCTTGAAGCGGGGCGACTGACTCAAAAAAAATTTACCATTATCTGTGCTATGAAAGCACATAATGCTATTTTTAGATCAATGGTTCCAAAAAATCTAGAAACCAAATTTTCTTCGAAAAGTCCTGGTGCGCCTGAAGTCACGCCTGCGCAAATTCGACAAGATAAAGCCATCGTTCAAAAATTAGTACCTATTGCCGAAAAAGAAATTCTTGAACATAATGTCGATACTTTTACTTTAGGTTGCGGCGCTTTTGTGGATGTTGCCAAACCGCTTGAAAAAATCTTAAGAGAAAAATTCAACACACTGGACATTCACGTAATTGATCCGATTCAAGCAACATTTGATGCGGTGAAGAAGAAAACATGCTATGTCTCAGATAACTTTTAACACACTCAAAGATTCTGCTTGGACTTTCAGCACCTTGGCTATGCTAGCAGAAAGTGGCGCTTTTCCACTCATTGAAAAAGGCGCTTGTTTAGAAGAGTTAACGACAGCCTCCAAAATTCCGCCTCAAATTTTAAAAGCCGCTTTGGAACTGCTTTGCGCCTGCAATTTTATTCAAGAAAAAGATAATCATTTTTATTTTGAAGGTGATTTAAAAGAAAAAATCCAAAAAAGTAGCAGCCTGCGCATGGCTAGTGAGATCAAAAGCGCCTTTGGTCAAATGAGAGAATTGATTGCACGCACGCATCAAGGTACTTTAACCGCTGGATGGACACATACCGATCCCGATATTTTGCAATCACAAGGCAAATATTCTGAAATTATCGCTACCGATTTTGTGCCTTTGTTTCCCGAAATTCCTGCGCTATTAAAAAAACCAAAGGCGAAGTTTTTAGACATCGGCGCTGGTGTTGCGCGCATCGCTTTAAAAATGTGTGAACTTTATCCCACTATCACAGCCGTTGCGCTCGAGCCTGCTGATCACCCTTTTTGCTTAGCTGAAAAAAATATTGCTCAGTCGCCTTATGCTTCTCGCATGGATCTTCGCAAAATAGGCATGCAAGAGCTCCAAGAAGAAAATACTTTTGATGTGATTTGGATGGCGCAAGGTTTTATTCTCGATCATCACTTTTTCCCCGGGCTCTCTGCAGTCTATCGTGCACTCAAACCGGGTGGTATGTTGCTTACGGTTGAATTTATCAGTAAAACTCAAAAAGACATGGCCACAGGTGTGATGGATTTTATGTCGAGTTTATATGGCACAGTAAGAACGCCAGAAGAAATCATGCAATTTTTAGCACAAGAAAAATTTATCAATGTCCGTGAAAAAGTCGTGGATGGTTTATATTCACTGATTGTGGCGAGTAAGTAAAGAAAAAGATTTAAATGAAAATTATAGAATGTCATTCCGATAATGAAATTAACGCTACTTTGCCAGTAATGGCTGAATTAAGGCCCAAACTCAATACTTCTGAATGCCTTTCTTTAATCCGAAGTCTCGAGCTTTCTGAAAAATACCAATTAATAGGTGCTTTTGAAAATGAGCTTTGCATCGCCGCTGCTGGCTTCCGCCTCAAGCGTTCATTATTCAGCGAAGGCAAGCTTGAAATGTATATTGATGATTTTGTGGTCACACATTTAAATAGATCTCAAGGAATTGGGCATCAATTATTTGAATATTTAAAACAAAAAGCCAAAGACTTAGACTGTGCTGCGATCACGCTCGATTCAGGCCTTCAACGAACAGAAGCTCACCGCTTTTATGAGAGAGAAGGCATGACGAATATGGCGCTGCATTTTAGGATGAAGTTGAATTTTTAAAATCATAGTTCAAGATTTTAAACTATTGGAAATGGCCTTCCACAGTTTATACAAAATTTATGGGTTATTATTTTAGCTTCCCTTCCACAATAGGTACACGTTTTTTTCTCTGTATATTTTTGGATAACAGAATCTTCTGGTATCGTCAATAAAGTTGAAAAAACAGGCATTTTACAAAAAGGACAATGTATAGTTGTTGTTTGTCTATTAAAAAAATTTTTACAGTTTTTACATTGTACTTGCATCGTTATTTACAATAAAAAATCATAGTTAATCTGTTAAATCAGCTTAATCACAGTTCAAGACTGTTTACGGTGGGAGCTATCGAAATACATCCTGTATTTCAAAACTTCGAGCCAACGCCAGAGGCGTTGTTCAAAATCAGTAATCCTACTGATTTAGTGAACCCGCTACGCGGGGTATTCCACACCATCATCTGTATAAATTAAAAAAGCACCCAAAGGGTGCTCTTTTGAATTTATGGAGGCGGCGGGAGTTGAACCCGCGTCCGCTGATGCTAAATTTCCCGATCTACATGCTTAGTTTTATCATTAAATTTAATGCAACGTATGGGGATAAACACCCTCACTGCCGCACGAGTTCACTGCTTTTTAACCCTGTTTTTCGTAAACATAAAAACAGTAGCGATCTTGTCTAAATGACCGTTCAATTCCTTCCGGACAAGCGCAGAAGGTGAACGGACAGCCGTCGGTTATTAAGCGACTATGATCTGCATCGTGTTAATCTTACGATTAAGCAGCGATGGCAAGATCAGAACTGCGGTAATTGCTATCGTTTGCAACTATCAATTTGTCATTGGATTTTACGAGGTTAAGACTCCCTCGACATGCACTGAAAACCTCGTCACCCTCGTCGAAGCCAAATCGCCCCCCGAAGTCACATTTTTCAGCTTTATTATAGCATATAGGCCCTTTCTTGACAAGGCATTTTTTTTGTGTGACAATGCTTTTTAAGCACTCTACGCTATTTTCAATGTTTTGATAAATGGTTCAGGTTTAAGCTTAATTTCTGAATTTTTCAGAATTTTTATTCACATGTTCAATAGGAAACTTATAATGATGTTCGATGATAAACATGCTGCTGATAGTGGCGTAGAAACCTCCGCAGCAGACTCTAGCGCAGAAACAAGCTCTAGAAAAGAAAACCACAGTTCAGAAACAAGCTCTACTAGATCAAATTCTAGTCATGCCTCTTCTGGTAAAGCAAGCTCAGACTTAGGCAGAAAGCTTTATGTCGGCGGCCTTCCATTCAAAGTAACTAAAGAAGAAATTACTGAGTTATTTGAAAAAGTTGGTAACGTAGAATTTGCAACGATTATTACTGACAGAGATACTGGCCGTTCTAAAGGATTTGGTTTTGTGACTATGTCTACCAATGAAGAAGCGAAACAAGCCGTTTCAGACATCGATGGTATGGATATGGATGGCAGAAAACTCTCTGTTGCGATTGCTAAACCTAAAGAAGAAAGTAGCGGATCACGCCCTTTCCGTAGTAGAGATGGCGGCGGTAGCGGCTATTCTTCTCGTGATTCTTCACGTAGCAGCGGTGGCTATTCTAGCCATGGCGGCAGCGGCAGCTCACGCGGCGGTAATAGCGGCGGCGGCAGTGGAAGAGGTGGTTATTCTGATCGTGGCAGAGGCCGTGGTTAAGAATCCCCTTATTCTTCAATACCCCCGTTTTTCGGGGGTTTTTTTTGAGATATTCTAATGGCCCTAACAAAAAGCAGTAAACAATGGTTACAAGAGCGAGCCCATGATCCTTACGTCAAAGCCGCAAAAGATAAAGGGTATCGTGCACGCTCGGCTTTTAAACTCTTGGAAATTCAAGAAAAACATAAGCTATTAAAATCAGGTGCCACTGTGGTGGAATTAGGCGCGGCGCCCGGCGGATGGTCTCAAGTAGCGCGTCCATTACTCGGCGAAAAAGGCCGTCTTATTGCTATCGATCTCTTAGCCATGGCCCCACTGCCTGGCGTAGAATACATTCAAGGCGATTGTCAGGATGAAGCCATACAACAACAGATCGCGACCTTGTTAAACGGGGAAAAAATCAAGGTGGTGCTGTCTGATATGGCGCCCAATATGTCAGGCATGGATGCCATCGATGCTCCACAATCCATCTGGCTCGCCGAAGTCGCTTTTTCTTTTTGCAGTGATCACTTAAAAAAAGACGGCACGTTTTTAGTCAAAGTTTTTCAAGGTGAAGGCTTTGATGAATATTTAAAATTATTACGGCAACATTTTAAAAAAGTTGTCTCGTGTAAACCCAAAGCTTCCCGCGATCGTTCGTCTGAGATGTATTTGTTGGGATTGGGATATAAGAACCACTGATTATTCCCCTCCAGAGGAGGGGTGGACGCGAAGCGGACGGGGTGGTTGATAGGGATTTGCAAAAAAAGTCGGCAAAATATTATTAAAGGCTATAATCAACCACCCCGCCCACATAGTGGGCACCCCTCCTCTGGAGGGGAATTTAATCCGAGTTAAAAAAATCTTTAAAAAACTTTTGAAGATTCTTGCGCGTATAAGGCGGCGCTGCATCTTTGAAAACCGCTTCAAAATTTTCAATAGAAAAATAGGCTTTTAATGCTTCTATAGCATATTGTGGAGGCAGGTTATTATCTGCCCTTATTTGAGGCAGTGTTTCTAAAGGCTCGCCCACCAAAGGCTCACCCAAAAGTGCGCTAAGCTGCGCCAAATCATCCTCTGATACCGGCGTAACTTGCGGTGACGAATCGGGCAAAATATCTAAAGATTCTTCTATCACATCTTCGTGCAATAATTCATCGATATTTTTTTCAAAGACCGAATTTTTTTGAAAAATATTCTCTTCCATGGTAATGGTAAATTCTTTGCCGCCACTGCTGGGTTGCAGAAGCAGGGATTCCAATTCTTCTTCTGAAATCAGCGACTCTTGCGCTTGAAAAGTGACGGGATTTGCTTCTTCAGACTTACGAACTGGCTCTTTTTCAAAACTGGCAGAAATTACATAATCACCAATGGTAAATACCATTCCTTCGGTGATTTTGACTTCATTTCCTTTACCCAGCAGACTATCTTGATCGAGCAAAAAAACACCATTGGTACTCGTGTCTCTTATATAATAATCCCCGTCCTTATAATACAAAATAGCATGGTGCTTTGAAATCACTTTTTTTTCATCGGCAAGAATAATATCCGCATCGTCAGCACGTCCGAGTATGCCGCCCTTTTCTTCAAATTCATGACGCACCCCATTGAGGCTTAAATAGAGTGTTTTCATAGATTGTCTTTCAACGTAGGGATAAGGGAGAAATTTTTCAACAAAGAGGGTATAAAAGGACTCAGCCCATTGTCCGTACTCAATTGATACACGACTTCTTTATTGCCTAAATAAAAACTTACGATAACATTTTTATTAACGATTTTGACGCTGCCTAAATCGAGTAAGCGTAACAACCCAAAGTTACCACTGGTTTTAAATTCTTTAGAAAAACCATTCAGATCGGTTAAATCTAATTGATAGGTATTATTGGATGATAGAGTCCAAACAAAATCTTGCGGACGTTTAGGGCCATGTTGGTATAAATATTCATTTTCTTGCAACAGTAAATCTGCTGATTGCAAATTAGAACTGAGACTAATGACATTCACATGATAAGGGGCTTCAAAGGCTTCGCCAGGTTTTGTAAAATAAGTTTGCTGGATGAGGTAAATTTTTTGGAAAAAGTATATCGCCTTATTACTCAAAGGCAATGATTGTGATTCGATAATTTTTAATTTCCAAGCAGACAATGAACTGTCAATAAAACGACTTAAATAGTCTTGATAAAATTTATCCAGTACACCATTTTTATTAAAGAGGAGCCCAAATTCTTCAGCAGAAATTTCTCGTTTAGTACCAGGACTAAAAGGATATTGATTAAAGAGATCTTGATAAGGCGTAGCAACTTTGGATTGATACACGGTATTAATATAATCCATTGCGCCAGACAATAAACTTTGCCATAAAGAAGTCGATACTGTTTGAAGCCATTCTTTTAAAGGCGCAGGCACTGCATTGATTTCTGTATTTAATTGCGTTAAGGGATCAGAGGCTGCAGTTGCAGGATCTAAATGAGCAAGCACAAATTGGTAAGCTGCTTCATTGGGTGAAGATGCACGATTAATTTTTTCAAATAAGAGGTGTAAGTCATTTAAATTATCCATGACAGATTTTAGTGAAACTTGGCCGCTCGCACTTGGGGTAGCAGGCGCTGTTTTACTCTCCTCTGCGCCTGCAGCGGCGGCGGCTACACCTTGCGCTGCCATGAGCTGATGTAGATCACCAAAAGCCACATCCACCGGTGTTCTTTCCACAGGAT
>JBILMY010000029.1:0-9138 GCA_044375265.1 Gammaproteobacteria bacterium
CAATTGACTTAACGCTGACCAAAATTTTTTAAACTCGCTTCGCTCTTTAAAAAATCGTCAGCTACCGCGGACTACTCGCCTTCAGCTTCGCCTATCCATGGCGAGTAGCGAAAGTAGCATAAGTGGATTCAATAAAGATATTAACAACTTTTAAGCTGATTTGCTCAAGATAATCTATAATTTCTTCTATATCTTTTTGAGCTAATTGAGAGAGTCTATAATTTTTCATTCAGAATGAATTGCCATACTTTTCAGTCTGGCTTTCATTCTTTGATAGCTTTCCCGCCCATCTATTGTTTCTTCTTCTGCAAGTGACTTTAACCCCAATTCAATTTCTTCATCAAGACTACGCGCACTTTTTTCTTCCAAATGCATCAAATGAAGAGACATAGAAACAACTTCACTCGCAGAGGCATATGAGCCACTGGCAACTTTGTCTTGGATATATTTTTGCCACTCGGGTTTTAAGGAAATATTCATACAAATTATGCTAGCAAAAGAAAATTTATTTGTCAATAAATTTTGAGTTGTTGACGTATCTAAAGGCCAACGGCAAAGCCGTTGTTGAAAATTCGCTATCCTGTGAATTTTTTGCCGCAAGAGAAGAGGTGAAAATACATGGATTCCCGCTTTCGCGGGAATGACGAAGCAAAGCTGAGATGCGGGCAATGCGCCTCTAAAAAAAAATTCTACCCCTGCTTCTCCAAATACTCTTCATAGGTGCCGAGGAAGTCTTGGACCGTTTTGGGCGTAATTTCAATAATCCGTGTGGCGACAGAAGACACAAAAGTTCTATCGTGGCTCACAAAAAGCACGGTGCCTTCGTATTGCGACAGCGCCGTATTAAGCGACTCAATCGATTCCATATCCAAATGGTTCGTGGGTTCATCTAAAATAAGCACATTGGGATTTTCAAGCGTAAAGCGTGCAAAAAGCACACGCACTTTTTCACCGCCCGATAAAGCGCTGACGGGTTTTTGAATATCATCGCCTGAAAAGAGCATACGGCCTAACGCACCGCGCAGAAATTGCTCGTCATGCGCAGGTTTTTTAAAGCGGTATAAATATTCATAGAGCGTTTCATTGCTGTCAAAATCTGCCGAGTGATCTTGTGCAAAATATCCAATGCTCGCATTTTCTGCAAACTTAATAGAAGTCTCGCTCGGATGATCGGGTAACAAATCGCCGACGATGCAGCGCAGCATAGTTGTTTTACCAATCCCCGTTGCCCCAATGATTGCAACCTTCTCGCCTGCAGCAATGGAGAAATTCACTTTTTTAAATAAAGTATGCTCGCCATAACTCTTGGCAAGATTTTTGACAATCAACACATGTGAGTGCAATTTTTTATCTGTCTGAAAGCGCATATACGGGCTCTTACGACTCGAAGGACGCATATCAGTCAGCTCAATTTTTTCAAGTTGACGCTGACGTGAAGTGGCTTGTTTGGCTTTAGACGCATTGGCAGAAAAACGCGCCACGAAGGCTTGCAGCTCTTCCATCTGCGCTTTTTTCTTTTCATTGTCTTTGGTCATTTGCTCGCGAAGCTGCATGGAGGCCATTGTAAAATCATCATAATTGCCGGGATAAATTTTAAGCTCGCCGTAATCCAAGTCCGCAATATGTGTGCAAACGCTATTTAAAAAATGGCGATCGTGTGAAATGATAACCATAGTGGCTTCACTGGTATTAAGCACATTTTCAAGCCAGCGGATGGTATTGATATCAAGGTTGTTCGTCGGTTCATCGAGGAGTAGAATCGTCGGATCGGCAAACAAGACTTGCGCCAGTAACACGCGAAGTTTTAAGGCAGGCGGTAAGGTACTCATCAGTTCGAAATGATTGCTTTCAGGAATATCCAACCCCAATAATAATTCCCCTGCTCTGGCCTCGGCTGAATAACCATCGCATTCGCCAAATTTCATTTCTAAATCGGCAATGGCCATGGCATCCTCATCGCTCATTTCAGGTAAGCTATAAATACGATCGCGCTCTTTTGCAATTTCCCACAGCTCTTTGTGTCCCATCATCACGGTATCAATAATCCGCTCATTTTCATAGGCAAATTGATCTTGGCTGAGAACACCCACACGACTGCCTGGTGAATACGAGACTGAACCGGATTGCGGCTTAATTTTGTCACTGAAGACTTTCATGAGTGTAGATTTGCCTGCGCCATTGGCACCGATAAGGCCATAGCGGTTGCCATTACCAAATTTGGCATTGACATTTTCAAACAGAGGTTTTTGTCCAAATTGGACGGTAATATTGGCAGCGGTTAACATGATGACTTTCCAGCGGTACTAATTATAAAGGCGCTTATTGTAACATATCCAGGAACTCCATCAATACCTGATTGGCATGGTTCATGGCTAAAATAAGCTTTTCTTCTGAATCGACAATGGAAGATTCATTGGTACTGTCTGAAATCCCTTTGATTTGAAGCGTCACCTTTTTCAATCTTAATCATTCCCGCATAAAATTTAGGAATGATTTTAATACTTTCTTCTTGACAAAATTCAACCACGTCTTTTTCATCAAATCGGCTAGTGACTAAAAATACCTGGTCAATCGGTTTTTTGTAGTTAAGAATTCTTTTAATCAAATCAATACCATTATATTTTTGGCCCGAGAATCCATAATCGACTAAATAAATTCGACAATCGAGTGTTTCTTTACCCAAGAGTTGAAGCAACATTTGCTTATTTGAACAATACTCTAATTGAAGGTTATCTTTAAAAGGTTTAAAACGCTCTTGCCATAAATTCCAAATCGAAATACTATCATCCACACAAATAATATGATCTCCTGTCTGAATAACCAGCTTTTCTAAAAACCAAAAAGGCGGAGAGTAAACTGGCATAAACAACGAAACCGTGGTACCCACCCCTTGCGTAGAGTGTAATTCAATCCTGCCTTCAAATTGCTCAATGGTTTTTTTCGCGTGTGAAAGCCCAAGACCAGAACCTTTTTCTTTAGTAGTAGTGGGATTATCCAAAATACTTTTTAATAAAGCTACTGGCATACCCATTCCATTATCTTGAACACGAATCACTGCGCGCTCATTTTCTCTTTCCAATAAAATAGTCACCCTCCCTTGTTTATCAGGGGACAGTGCATCAACGGCGTTATTGATAAGATTGGTAATAACGCGCTTCATTTCAGTAGGAATGGTTTCAACGAATAAATGGTAGGCTTCCGTTGAAAACTGGCATTCAATTAAAACATTTTTATCTTTAAAAGCAACTCGTCTTTCAGATAAAATCAAATCAATTAATACAGCAATTTGCGTTAAGGCTTTTTCTTTTTGAAAAGCCTTGGGATCAAGATTATTGATAATATCCCGTATTTGAGAAATCGCATCACGCACCAAGATACGCGTATGCTCAGGCACGTTGGAAAGGTCATTTTCCGTAACAATCATGAGTGCTGATAAAGGTGATCGCACATCATGCGCGACTTGGGCGGCTAATTTAGACAACAATTTTTTCTCTTCTAATGTTTTTTGCATCAATGCAGTTTCTAATAAGGCTTTTTCTTTTTCTATCTTTTCTTGCTCTAACTTTTGCTTTTTTTCCAGCATTTCATTTTTTTTGCTAGCAGTTATATCCAAAGAAACGCCTATCACTCCGATAATCTCTCCCTCGGCATTATATAAAGGTGCTTTGCTTGTAACCCAAATTTCTTCAAAGCCAGATTTATTGCGTACTTCTTCTCCAAGTTTAATAACTTGTTTCTCTGAAGTAGCCATTTTATCGTACTTTCTACAAGTTTCTGCAACATCTTTAGGGTAAAAATCAAAATCGTCTTTACCAACAAGTTGATCTATTTTATTAAGACCTAAGGCTTTTAAATGAGCTTCGTTACTTCCTAAAAACCTTCCCTCTAAATCTTTCCAAAATACGTAACCTGGAATTAAGTTAGCCAATTGCACTAAAGAAGAATCAAGAAAAATTTTTTCCTGATTACTATTAAATTTATTCATTAAATTCCCACTTTCTCATTAAACTTCGAATATTAATTATTTTTAATTTGCAAAATAATTATCCGCGTACAACAAAATTTAGGAGAAACGATACACTTTTTCTGAAAGAACGTCAAACCTATTCAAAATAAAGCTTCATTTTAAATATGATTTAACACATTTGCTATTCATTTAAAATTCTTGTAGAATTTGGAAAATTCAGGAGCATTCTAATGAATTTCTTTGTACGACACGCCACTATAAACGATATTCAATTCCTACATGATTGTTTGACGAATCATTCTGGCAGTGATCTATCTTTCTCCCTATCAGAATTAGAAAATTTGCTTTTCCCACAAAAAAAAGAAGATCCTGTGATACCTATTCTGCTACTAATCTCTATTAATAGTCAAATACTTGTTGGAATGCTAGTCTATACGATAGAAAATAGAATGTTTTTATATACACAATCAGCAAATATGTATATTGGACATGTTTACATCAAAGAAAATTTTAGAGAAAAAGGAGCTGGGACTTTTTTACTTCAAGAGGCAAAAAAAATTGCAGTTGAAAAAGGTTGTTCTCGTTTGGAATTTATCGTTCTTAGAGAAAACCAGAAGTCTCTAAGTTTTTTTAAAAAAATGGGAGGACTCTTCCCAGAAAATCTTATGCCAGGATGTATTAATTTATAAGATTACTCTGCCTCCACCGACAACAGAATCTCAAGCCCTAAAAGCAAAGCTTCTTTTTCTTTTTCGCGCATAAGCTCAGGATCGATAAAAATATCTTCTTGACGGTTATTCACAGCAATGCAAAGGCAACCGGCTTTGCTTTGATTTAAGGTAGACAGCGTAAAGACAATAGAAGATTCCATTTCCATATTCACAATGCCCATTCTTTCCAAATCTTGCAATAAATGATCGTGCCGTAAAGGGAAATTTTTAATCGCCCTGTCTTGGCCTGCATAAAAACTCGAAGAGCAAGCTGTCACGCCTGTATGGTATTTGACGCCTTTTTCCTTGCATTTTTCAACGGCGCGATACACCACTTCATAGTGCGCAAGGCTGGGATAACCTTTATAGACATAATGCGTGGAAGTATTTTCTAGGCGTAATGCACCTGTGCTAAGCACAAAATCTCCTGATTGCACATATTTTTGCACAGCACCAGAAGTCCCCACGCGAAACAAAACAGGTTTTTCTACCACCTGAAAAATTTCCATCAGCGCAATTTCAGTGCTTGCCGCTCCAATGCCGACAGAAACTACCGAGACCAGTTTACCTTGATAAGTCCCTGTAATGGAAATATACCCGCGATTATCTGCTTCAAAGGAAATAGAATCAAAATAGCTGGCACACAGCCTTGCCCTTTTAGGGTCGCCGACTAAAATAATATGCGGCGCGAGATCACCAGGCGCAATTTGTAAATGGTATTGACGGCCTTCAGCATCGGCAACAACGGTAGCACTTTGTAGGGGTTTTTCCACGTTAAATTCCTAGATAAAAATCACCTCTCCCCTTGCGGGAGAGGTCGAGCCAGCAATGCTGGCGAGGGTGAGGGGTAATACTTAATTCAACCACCCCGTCTGCCTTCGGCAGCCACCCCTCCTCTGGAGGGGAATTGCTTGAGGATTCTAGCCCACACTCACCGAAACTTCAAGCGGCGCGGATAAATTGCCAGCCTTAGCCATCAGTGCAGGTAATCTGTCGCATACTTTTTGAACCTCTTTTTCAGCAATTTCGAGTACAAGTTCATCATGAATTTGTAAAAGGATCGCGCCTTCAATCGCTTCATCCCGCAAATAATTATCGACAATGATCATGGCTTTTTTAATGATATCAGCAGCTGTTCCCTGCATCGGAGCATTGATAGCCGCGCGCATCGCCCCCTGCACTTCTTGATGATTGCGCGACTGAATACCTGGTAGATAAAGACGCCTGCCTTCCAGCGTCTCTACAAATCCTTGCTGTTTTGCAATCGCTACGGTATCAGTCATATACTGTTTCACGCCAGGATAACGCGCAAAATAAGTGTCAATATATAACTGCGCTTCACCGCGGGCAATTCGCAGCTGCTTTGCAAGCCCAAAAGCAGACATACCATAAATAAGGCCAAAATTAATGGCTTTAGCTCGTCGTCTTAATTCAGATGTCATATTTTCTAAGGGCACGTCAAACACTTCTGAGGCTGTCATGGCATGAATATCTTTACCTTCTTGAAAAGCGCGCAATAAACTTGCATCGTGTGATAAGTGGGCCATGATACGAAGCTCAATTTGTGAATAATCCACACTAATAAGTTGATATCCTGGCTTTGCAATAAACGCACTTTGAATCGCCCTACCTTCTGCTGTTTTGGCGGGAATATTTTGTAAGTTGGGATCAGAGGAAGATAAACGCCCCGTACTCACACTGGCTTGATGATAAGACGTATGCACTCTACCCGTAGCTTCACAGACCATCAGCGGCAATTTATCCGTATACGTCGATTTTAATTTAGACAGGGTGCGATATTCCATGAGCAGCGCCGCAAACGGATGTAAGAGCGCAAGCTCTTGCAATATAGGTTCTGCCGTGGATGGCTGACCGCCCGGTGTTTTTTTGATGATGGGTAATTTTAATTTCTCAAATAAAATCACTTGCAACTGTTTGGGAGAATCAATATTAAACACTTCACCACTTTCTTTATAAATTTGTTCGCTGAGGATCGCTAGACGAGCAGAAAATTCTGCCGATAAATCAGCAAGTTTTTTGACATCGAGTAAAATGCCGCGATATTCCATATCCGATAAAATCGATAAGAGAGGCAATTCAATAGTTTGAAATAAATGCAGTAAGCGCGGAAATTTTTCTAAGGCTTCTTTTAAAATAAAATACAACTGCAAGGCAATGTCGGCATCTTCCGCCCCATATTCGGAAGCTTCAGCCACATCCACAAAATCAAAGGTTTTTTGATTGACGCCTTTTCCCACTAAGGATTCAAAAGAAATCATGCTATGTTGCAAATAGCGCAGTGATAAAGTGGATAAATCATTTTTTTCAAGGCTGTTTAATACATAAGAGGCAAGCATGGTATCGAACACAATACCGCGTAATTCAATGCCCACATTTTTTAACACACTGCGATCATATTTTAAATTTTGCCCGACTTTAGCAATTCCCGAATTTTCTAAAATCGGTTTGATCTTTGCAATCACTTCACTGTGCGGCACATCAATATTGCCGCCTGATTGGTGAAGCAACGGAATATAAAACGCTTCATGGGCTTTGACGGCAAAAGACAGTCCCACCAATTTTGCTTCACACACGGCAAGGCTCGTGGTTTCGGTATCCACTGCAATGAGTGAAGCATTTGATAATAACGTGATTAACTGTGAAAATGCTTCCGCCGTTTGTACCGTGTGATAACTTTTTAACTCTCCTTCTCTGGGGCCGTCATTCCCGCGCAGGCGGGAATCCAGGGGGCTCATTGATCCCAGCTTTCGCTGGGATGACGAGACAAATTCAGTTGATAACGAAGCAACGTTCTGCGATTGCGTTTCTTCTTTCCACGATCGAAATCCATAGGTATCATACAACGCATTCAATGTGGGAATATCTTTGTCTTTTAAATCATAATCTTTATGCGGCAACACCACATCTCTTTTGACTGTGACAAGCTGTTTCACCAAAGGTAAGCGTGGCAGCGCTTCTCGCAAATTTTCTCCAATTTTTCCTGTAATTTCATGGGCATTGGCAATAACAGCCTCCAAACTGCCATACGTCTCTAACCATTTTAATGCCGTTTTAGGACCGCATTTATCTACGCCCTTAATATTATCGCTGGTATCACCCACGAGTGTTAAATAGTCCACTACTTTTTCAGGCGGTACGCCCATTTTATCTATCACACCTTCTCTGTCTAACTTAACGTCTGTCATGGTGTTGATCAAAAAAATATGATGGTTGACGAGCTGTGTTAAATCTTTATCCCCCGTAGAAATGAGCGTTTCTTTCCCCGTCTCAACTGCATGTTCCGCGAGTGTTGCAATCACATCATCGGCTTCCACGCCTTCTACACAAAGGATAGAGATACCCATGGCTTTAATAATGACATGAATCGGTTCAATTTGGGCACGTAAGCCATCCGGCATAGCCATACGATGGGCTTTATAGTCAGCTGATAATTCATGGCGAAAATTTTTGCCTTTGGCATCAAAGACCACGACCATTTCAGTAGGCGCATATTGGATGCGTAATTTTTTAATCATGCTGATGACGCCATAAATCGCGCCCGTGGGTTCACCATTGGGACTCAATAAATTGGGTAGTGCATGATAAGCGCGGTATAAATAACCGCTGCCATCAACGATAATAAAAGGAGGGATTTGGTTCATGATGTTTTAGAACCCCCTTAACAAGGGGGGAAAATCGGCACAGACGATAGGGGGGATTTTTAAAGTAGCCCCTAAATCCCCCAGTCGACTAAAGTCGACAGCCCCCTTGTTAAGGGGGCAGAAAAATATCTTATTACACTTCATGCTTTCTCAGTTCTTCTATCTCCGCATCACTCAGCATCCGGCATTTGCCTTCAGGCAAATCTCGCGGTAGGCTGATACTACCATAACGCACGCGAATGAGGCGATTGACACGATAGCCTTCGATTTCAAAGAGCCGCCGGATTTCGCGATTTTTGCCTTCTTTTAAAACCACACGGTACCATTGATTGCGTCCTTCCCCGCCGACAAATTCAATCGTGTCAAAATGCGCGTGACCTTCAGGCAACATATGACCCTTTTGAAGGGAGGCAAGCACGCTGTCAGGCAGTTGTCCTTGCGTACGCACACGATATTCACGCTCAATTTCAAAAGAGGGATGCATGAGGGTGTGTGCAAATTCACCTTGATTGGTAAATAATAAAAGTCCCCGCGTATTAAAATCCAGCCGTCCTATCATTACCCAACGGCCTTGCGCTAAAGACGGCAGCGCTGAAAATACGGTAGGACGATGCTCAGGATCTGATCGCGTACACACTTCGCCTTCTGGTTTGTGATAGCACAGCACTTTTAAATCTGACGGCGCCGTACTTTCAATAGAATTTCCATCCAATAAAATTTCATCCATATCAGTCACTTTATCACCGAGTTTGGCAGGCTGACCATTTATTGTAATTCGTCCTTCGACTATCCACTGCTC
>JBILMY010000030.1:0-9081 GCA_044375265.1 Gammaproteobacteria bacterium
TTTCATATCTTCACCCTCCGTTTTCCTGTTAATAATTCCTGCATTAAAGCATTTTTCTCTTGCTTTAAGTAAGAAAGCTTTTTTTCAAGTAGCTCAATTTCCTGATCGCCAGTAGTTAAGAAGGAGGCGATTTTTTGTTGTTCATTAAGAGAAGGAAATTTTACTTTTATTTTTTTTATCGCACTTCCAATTATTTGAGGCTGCGCTGAACCAGAAATAATATCTTTAAATCCTCTGTTTTTAAGTAGAAAATATAAAAATTTATAATGACATATTGCTTCATTGATGCCGTCTATACACATTGAATTTCCAGTTATATATGACATCGGTGGAATAAGAGATACTTCTCCACAAGTTGAGCCTCTACAAGTTACAGTAACGGTTTCATTCAGATGATTATATTCTGGGTAATAGCCTATAAAGCCATTAGCGCCATATACTTTATAACCTGTTTTAGTAAGAAAGTTTGAGGAAATCGTTGGCCATTGTTGTGGCTGACAAATATCTAGTAGCTTAAATAATACCCACTCCCCCTTAAACCCCGGAAACCGTTGCTTGCCTGTCAGCAATAATTGCATCAGCGCTTTTTTTTGAAGTTGGCTTTTGCTGATGAGGGCTTCGGTGACTTCAATGGCTTTATCCCAAGTCGATAAAATTTCGGCTATTTTTTGTTGTTCGGGGAGGGGGGGAAGAGTTATACGAAAGGATTTAATTTGCTCAAAATTTAATCCTTGTCTGTTTCCGCCCGCTTGAAATTGTTCTATTTGCTTTTGTCCAAAATGAGAAAGTAAAAATTCTTTTAAAAATTTTGAATCTAATAAGTCTGGAACTACTCTTATAATACAGACATGTTGATTAACATTTGCCTTAATAATATATGAGGGTACCACGCAAGACCTACCAATTGATGCGCCTGTTATATTTAATAGCACATCATTTCTTAAAACAATACTGTTGGACATTTTTTCATTCTGAACTTCATCAATATAAGCTACATCACTTAAATCTAGAATACCCCATAAAACATTTTGGCTTCTAATAAAAGGAATACCTTCTTTTTTATAGGAGTGACTCCCTCCTAAAGGAGTTATTCCACTTCCAATTTTTATAGCTAAATTGCCAAGCCGGGTTATTTCCCACCCCTTCGGTAATTTATTCATGGGTTGACTCCGTGAGTGTCCATGGAGTTGTGCCCGTGCATCCCTGCACAGGCATTTTCCCTACGGGAAAATCAATGCCAAAGGCATTGTCAAAAATCGCCATTCCTGTCGATTTTTTCCCGCTTTCGCTGGGATGACGAGGCAGCGCCAACTCAGCCTGTCCCTGTGAAAGTTGCGGGGAGAGTTGATTACCCTTATTGTTTAAGGGTGCAGTTTTTCTATTGCTGAGATTTTTCATGGTATTGTTCCGTCAAAATAAAGCTCATTTCTTCTTCCTGCTTAAGGGAGGTAAATAATTTTTTCCTGTAATCACTTTTTGCTGGGTTTTTTCTTCTAAATCTAAGCGGGCTTTTTTCGCAATATTGCCGCCTTTTTTACCCGCTACCGTATTTTCTGCCATTCCGTTCGCCTGCATGGTTTCTGCAATTTGGCGAGTGGATAATTCTGCAAGGGCGGTGAAAATAAGTTCGGCTTCGCTCATATGATCACGCAAATTTTGGCTTTGTAAGCCTTTTATATTTTTATGTTCTTTGACGCTGATATCCGCCCACTCTTGATGAATAATATTGGTGAGAATGGCAAATTCCGACCCTTCTTTAATATCGTGATTTTTCCAATAATCCGTGAGCTTGTTGCCAGTTTCTTGCCCCATCATGCGCTGCTGAATCCACTGTTCACTATAGCCATGCTTTTTCCAGGTATCACGGGCGCGATCTAAAGACTTGCTGGGATCTGCCATTTCTTGCATGCGCTCATGCCCCACTTTGGCAAGCCATAACTTGATGGGCTCGGCTTTAGGGCTGGGGACGGATTGCACAAGGCGCAGTAGAGTCTCTGCGGTGGCGACATCCGTCAGGCGTAATTTCCCATCATGTGCGGTCATTTTCAACTGGTTACATTTTGTAACCAGTTGACTGCCTTCTTTATTGAGTCTGTTTTTTAAGACTTTCCAGTAGTTTCTCGCGACTTGGTAATCGGCTTGCTGAATCAACACTTGAATAATATCAATCACTGAAAAAAACCAAGTTTCTGTGGCTTCATCGTAAATACGGCGAATATTATAATCTTCAAAAATCGTTAAATTACTCATCTTGTTGTCCCGTCAATAAATTCCGTTCTCGCACGAGTTCTAATTTCAATTCTTCTTCTGTGGGTAAATAATGCATATATTTTGAAGCAAACAGTTGCTCACTGTCCGCAAGTACCGAATATTTTACGATCGTTTCACTTTTCTCACTACAGAGAATTAAGCCAATGGTGGGGTTGTCATCCGCTTCTTTTTGTAAGGCATCATACATACGAACATACCCATCCATTTGCCCAATATCTTGATAAGTGAGCTTATCCATTTTAAGATCAATCAACAAAAAGCATTTAAGCTTATAATTATAAAAAACAAGATCGATATAAAAATCCTGATCTTCCGTTTGAATGCGTTGTTGCCTTGCGACAAAAGCAAAGCCTTTTCCTAACTCTAAAATAAAGCGTTGCAGATTTTGAATGAGCGTTTTTTCCAGATCGGTTTCTGCATAGTTTTCAATGGGTAAATTTAGAAAATCTAATAAATAAGGGTCTCTTAAAAAATCTTTGGGGGAAGGTTTCAAAGGCTTTGTTTTCTCTTCCGCCTCTGCTTTCACAGGGGTTTGATCTTTACTGGAAAGTAGCCGTTCATAGTAGAGTACACTGATTTGCCTATCAAGTGCCCGCGCGCTCCAGTTTTGCTCAATGGCTTCATTCATATACCACTCGCGGGCTTTAGGGTTTTCAACCCGAAGGATGAACCGATAGTGAGTCCAGCTCAATTCGAGACGCACTGCGTCTCGAATTGGAAAGCTGAGATAAAAGCGTCTCATTGTGCGTAAATTAGTTACATCAAAGCCTTTGCCAAACTCTTTTGTTAGCATTATAGATAACTGCTGCAGTTGTTCTTTGCCGTATTCAGCGCGACTTTCTCCCTTTTGTTCATGTTCAACAATTAAACAACCGATTTGCCAATAGGTCTGTACCATGGCAGTATTGACGGTTTGCTGTATCCGTGTTCTGGCTTCGCTAATAACGCTTCGAATACCCGTCAACAGATCATTGGGGAGCATTTCGTCGGATGTGAGGATCATTTTATTTTTCATGCGCATTTACCTTTGAATGTCATAACCTAATTCTTTAAGGTAGCCATCCATTTCTGCCTCCAGTGCTTGCAGTTCTTTTTTAAGCGCTTCTCGCTCATTTCTCACTGCCATTAAATCAATCGTGGCCTCTTCTTCAAAAGTATCGACATAACGCGGGATATTGAGGTTAAAATCGTTTTCTTTGATTTCCTCCAGCGTGGCTAAATAACTGTATTTGGGAATCGTTTTTCGGGATTGATAAGTTTCGACGATTTTTTGAATATGCTCATGGGCTAACATATTTTGGTTTTTGCCCGCTTTGTAATCGCGGCTGGCATCGATGAATAAAACTTTATCATCCGATTTTTTCTTTTTAAAAACAAGGATCGCTGCAGGAATACCGGTGCCATAAAATAATTTTTCAGGCAACCCGATAACCGTATCGAGTAAATTTTCTTCAATGAGTTTCTGGCGAATTTTGCCTTCGGTAGAGGCACGAAATAAAACCCCATGCGGCACGACGACCGCCATGCGGCCTGTTTGCGGTTTTAATGATTCAATCATGTGAAGAATAAACGCATAATCGCCTTTGGTTTTAGGTGGAATGCCACGACGAAAGCGATCAAATTTATCATTCTCTGCTTCTTCAACACCCCATTTGGCTAAACTAAAAGGAGGATTGGCAACGACAATATCAAATAATTTTAAATGCCCTTTTTGATCCAGCAATTTAGGATTGCGAAGCGTATCGCCCCATTCAATGCGGTGATTATCTTCACCATGTAAAAACATATTCATTTTCGCCAACGACCAAATAGAACCAATGGCTTCTTGTCCGAAGAGTGCATATTTTTTAGTGCCGCTTTTCTCTTGAATCTTACGCCCCAGTTTTAAAAGAAGCGAGCCGGATCCACAAGTGGGGTCGCAGGCTTCATCGCCTACTTGAGGGTCGACCAATTCTGCCATTAAATCCGACACTTCAGGCGGTGTGTAAAACTCGCCTGCTTTTTGCCCGCCACTCGCGGCAAAGTATTTAATGAGATATTCATAAGAGTTGCCAATAATATCGGCTTTGCCTACACGCGAAGGGCGCAGGTTTAACACGGGTTTGGCAAAGTCTTCCAGAAGCTGGCGCAAAATCATATTCTTTTGCTTTTCTTCACCGAGTTTATCCGTATTAAAACTGATGTCTTGAAACACATTGTTAAGCTTTGTGCCATTGGCTTCTTCCAGCATATGCAAGGCTTGATCAATGCGTTCGCCATTGCCTTCTTTATGACGGTTTTCGTAGAGGTAATCAAATTTTGCATGGGGAGGTAAAACAAAACGCTCATTTTTTAAAAGCTCTTCGATTAATGCGGGTGCATCGCCGTGCTCTTGTTGATATTTTTCAACATCATCTTGCCAGACATCGGAAAGGTATTTCAAAAAAAGCATGGTTAAAATAAAATCTTTATAAGTGTCGGCACTGATGGTGCCTCTAAAGGTATCACAAATATCAAATAAAGCTTTATTAATAGCGTCTTGATTAATTTTTTCGGTCATGGTGTTGCTCTCCTGGTTGATGCCATAAATCATGGGCAATAGTGTTCATTAACTGTGTATCATTATCGATAAGTTGTTTCAACCGTATCAATTGTTGTTGTTGGTTATTTGCCGCAGCAATGATGATTTGCTGTGTTTGAATATTGGGGATCGCTATCTCTACTGCTTCTAAAGCCGTACGACGCAGTGTTTTGGCAGCACTGCCTTCAGCAGATTTATTAAAATAAAGCTGGCAGGGGGCTTGATTTAAACACCAGACCAGATAAGCGGGCAATAGGGATTTTTCACGGCAGCGCAGAATATAAAAATGATTGGGAACGATAACATTGTCATAAGGGATTGAATCGATTAACACGGCATAATTATGATTGCCACGGGCGAGAAATAAAATATCCCCAAGTTTAAGATAATCTAAGTAACGGGCTTTTTCAACAGTGGTTTGAAGGACATTTTGCCAAAGAATATCGCCGTTTTGGGAAATGTCCTTCATTTGAAGAAGGCGCACAGGACCACCCGAAACCGCTTTAATACGATCTCTAAAGGCATAACCGGCGGTTATATCCGTTACTTCCCTTAATGTCTTAAAAATAACAGTATTCATATTACTGTATATTATAACATTTTTTTCAGACCTTGTCAATCGCTTTTAATGCAGTATTTTAAATAATGTATTTTAAAAAGCAGTATTATGCTTGCTCAAAAGGGAATTTGGTACCCCTCTCTCACAGGGGGAGAGGTGAAAAACCTGGATCCCAGCACTATGTCGTGCAATCCTTGCACTCCACCCTTCGGGCCAACGGCAGAGCCGTTGTTAAAAATTGGCAATCCTGCCAATTTTTTCGCGGGAATGACGGATACAAAAATCAACCACCCCACCCTTCGGTCCCCCTCTGGAGGGGAATAATCTTGTTAATCAAATAAATCAGCTTAATCACAGTTTAATAACTCAGCGTGGCTGTAAGAGTGCTTGCAAAAAAAGTATTGCCAGGGACGGTTATTTGCCCGCCTGGAATTTGGGCAAAAATAATAAAAGTATGTGAGCACGAATAAGGCGCCATATTTTCGGTAGAAGAACAAGCTGCGGTTGAAGTTGCTGTGCCTTGTGTGCCATCGCCAAGAACTTGCGTATGCGAACCATCGATATAAATATTATACCGTAAACCGTTTCCGCCGCCTTCTAAGATGCGGGAGGGAAATGAATCTTTTGCGCCAGCGTTTAAAATAAGGGTTAAAGTCGCATTTACAATAGGCGTTTGGCTATGACAGCTTGCGATAATTTTCCCCATAACTTCCACTGGATTTCTAGACAAGGGACTATAATTCTGACCAAAATTAAGGGGGGTAGAAGATAAATTACAAATACAACCAGGACATTCTGCATTGGCTGAAAAATACATACCCATACTAAGTAAGGCAACTATTAAAAAAGCTGACATTTTTAACGGCATATCACTTCTCCCAAATCAGGAATATTTCCATATAAGCCAGGCACATTTAATTTAAAATGACAACGTTGATTTTTCCAATAAGCATCTCCTTCAACTAATCCATTTTGAACTTTATCAAAATAAACAGTGCCCTGATCACCAACCAGTAGATCGGAATGATTTTTAAACATCAATAAAGCACCCGTGGGGACATACGAAGTTCCTATTTTTAAATGAAATATAATAGATTCTCCTTTTTCTATCGGAAACGTAATGATACTCCCACTTCGATAATAAGGAAACACGTTTTTTTCTAATTCACTGATATCTGCATCTAAGGGAATATCTTGTGGGTCAATACTGATTTGATTTTTTTGATAAGGAATCAAATTGGGGATCAATAAATTTCCCTCTTCATCGGTTCTGCCGATCAAGGTGTTTTCTTGATACACTCTGACATTTTTAATGCCAGGTACTTTCACTAATCCAAAACTTGCACTGCCATTGGATAAATTTTGGGAAAGCTCCGTAACTTCAGCAAAATGAACGAGGCTGCCTTGAATACCTGCGCGATAATTCATCTGATCGTTGAAACGAGAAACCGTCGCAGTATATTGGCCATAGTCATTTTTCGCCATAAAGGTTGCCAACGTTTGTTGCTGATCGCCTTGCGAAGAATACAACTGATAACTATAGCCTCCGTCAAGCGGGAGGGATTTATTCAGCTGCTCTGAATATTGCATTTTATTGTTTTGGGATTGTGCATTTGCACTCACCGTATGTAAACTATCCAGCGCAAAAGATAACATTAAAGAAATTTGACTATTTTCTGAATGATATAAATCTTGGATACTACTCAGATTTAAAAAAAGTGATTTAAAAATATTTTTGTTATAAGAGAGCGTGACTAATTTGGAAGAAGAGGGTGCAAACGAATTAAGTGCTGTAAAATTACTTCGTGCTTCGGAATGGGTATAGCTTGCAGACACAGAACCATAGCTACCCATATTGAGCCCTGAGAAGACTTGCAGCACCATGCTCGGGGCCAATTGGCCCGATAAAAATCCTACTTGTGTAAAATCTTTGGTAGTAAACGTGCTCTGTATTCCATAATTAAGGCGTCTTGATTGGCGGCTAAATCCCATTGCAGCCAATCCACCGATTTCTCTTCCACTTGCGCGACTTCCAGCCAGAGATAAAGATACTACGCCTAAATTACCCCATAAATATTGAGAGCTTCCACCGAGGGTTTGCTGGTCTTTTAAAACTTCCGCATGCCCTGTTAAAGTGAGTGAATTATTTATACCGCGACTGTAAGTTGTTGTACCCAGTGCTCGGCCATAATCATTACTATTAAGGCCATAATTTTCACGGATAAATCCCGCTTCATAAGAAAAATTAACAAGTCCTTCTTTTAACAATTGAGGCGCAGAATAATAAGGCAGTGTAATGATTTCTTGTTGACCTAAAATATTTTCAGTGATGATAGAGATGCTCCCTGCGCCTGTCACAGCGGGGACATTATTGATAATAAAAGGGCCAGGTTTTACTGCGGTTTTCTGACTGGCGACATTATTCACCAAAAGACTAACGGTACTGGGTAAAACAGCTTGTCCACGAATACTCGGCAGTGGAAACGTCACTAAATTGGGCTGGGTTGAAAAATTGGTGGCATATTGGATGCCGCCAAAACGCGTCGCTCCAGACCAGCTTGCGCTGCTGGTAATGCTATCGCCTATGCGCATCGATGCCAGATTTTCCGGTTGATCTTGTGTCCATTGCGTGTCTAATCGGGTTGCAGTGGTTTGGTTATTGGTATTTTGAAAAAGATATTGTAATGAACCTACACCAAAATGGTTGAATAAGCCTAATTCAGTAAAAGCAGACACATTGTTAATGGCAGCATCATGATCGCCGGTATGTTCAAGAGATAAATTATAATTTAAAAAAGCGCCTGGATTTTCTGGTCGAATGAACATTGAATTGGCCTGTGTCTGATCGCTTTTATCATTGATGACTTGTTCATTAAAAGATTGCACAAGAATAGAGAGGTCTAATTGCAGCTGATAAGAGTTTAATTTGTAGGTTAAGCCAGGATATTTTTCTAAGCAAAAATAGAGATTGTTTTGAATCAATTGAGTAGAAAGCTTGGAAGGAATAATCAAGCCCATCGCATCAAAAGTTGCTACAGGAAAAAACAGGCAGGCGTTTTTTTTATCAATATATATGCGGGTGATATCGGGTGCATTTTGCTGGTTAATACTAACATTTACCAACATTAATTCTAAGGGGCTTTTTTCTGTAAATGCTTTAAGAGGAAAAATTGAAAGAAGGATGAAAATAAAAACCCAAGTATAAAAATTATACTTGGGTTTAAGTATCGAAAACATTAAGCCTAAAATTTTTTAGCGCAATTCGAGTAAATCGATTTTTTTATCGGCAGTTACTTGAATGGCAGTGGCTTTATCCACAAAAGCTAAGCTATATTGAGAGCCGGGTAAAAGATAAATAAAGACTGGTTTATCTTTGCCTATTGGATCGGTGTTATTCAACCACTGTATTTTACTAATCAAAATAGTTGTGTTTCCACCATTGGTTAATATGATGTTTTTGCTTTCTTTTGCAACGGTCAAAAGGGTGGTTTCTTTGATGGGGTCAATAAAAACCGGCAGAGAAATTTTCAATTTTGTTTGAATGGTTTCTTCTGCTTTTTTAGATGCGATGCTTAAAGGTAAGATTTGCGTTAAAATCAATCGGTAAGTTTTTTGCTTCGCAGGGGTCGGCAGCTTGGTATCACGCACAGCTACACGTAATAATTGTTTTGAGTGAGGCGCGATGGTAAAC